>CAYFHR010000006.1:0-21641 GCA_964343155.1 uncultured Thermoproteaceae archaeon
GAATATAGAGGCAACAAAAATAAAACTAAAACAAAAACACAAACAAAAAATAGACCAACTAAAGGCTTAGGGTAATGTTAAAAAGGCCTGTGGCAAGGGCTTTAAGTGAGGCTGATTAAAATATCTGGTGAGGGGGTTTCAACAGGTAAGGTTGATTTAACATCCCTAGGTGTTGGTGAACCATACGTAGCCATAATAGGTGGTTCAGGCCTCTACGATCCAGGAATCTTCGAGGAGCCTGTTGAAATACAGATGCATACGCCCTACGGGCAGCCTAGCGACAACATAATAGTCGGTAGGGTTAGGGGTTCTTGGGTCGCGTTCCTGCCTAGGCATGGTAGGGGGCATAGGTATCCGCCCCACAGGATACCTTACAAGGCCAATATCTGGGCTTTAAGGGCCATTGGTGCGAGGGTTATAATAGCGGTTAGCGCGGTTGGTAGCCTTAGGCAGGACTATGCGCCAGGCGACTTCGTGGTCCCAGACCAGTTCATAGACATGACTAAGGGTAGGGACTACACATTCTTCGATGGGCCAAGGGTCTGCCACGTCCAGATAGGCCTCGAACCATTCACAGAGGAGGTTAGGAGGATTCTGATTGAGGAGGCTTCTAAGGTTAATAAGACGCATACATCCGGGTGCTACATATGTATAGAGGGCCCCAGGTATTCGACTAAGGCTGAGTCGAGGGTTTGGAGGGATGTTTATGGATGCGACATAATAGGAATGACCCTCGTCCCCGAGGTTAACCTGGCTAGGGAATTAGGCATGTGCTACGCCCTCTTGGCAGTTGTAACAGACTACGACATATGGGTGCCTCATCAGCCTGTGACCGCCGAGTTGGTTGAAAGGACTATGTCTGAGAAGCTGGACCTGGCTAAGAAGGTTTTAACAGAGGTCATACCCAAAATACCGAGGAACATACACACTAAGTGTGAGGAGGAGCTTAAAAGCGCATGCATTTAGCCTAATGCCTAAGATTATTTTCCCACCTTCAAAATACCTCTTCAGGATTCCTCGGCTTCATGAATTCCCTCAAAAATACCGTTGCGTAGTTGCCTTTAGGTAGCCTGAAGTTAACCCTAAAGGTAGCATTGTCTATTACCTCAACCTTAACGGACTGCGGCTTAATGCTAAGCCACCTATAGCCCCCTGAGGTGGCTAATTCAGGCATGTGCCTAACCTCAAAGTCCCTGGGTTCAACACCCTCATCCCTTAGGATTGATTTAACCAAGTCGTCGTGGGGGGCTTCGAGGAGCCTTGTTTTAAAGCCTACAACATGCCCAACCACAGATGCCCTACCCATGCTGACTAGCTCATTGACCTTATCCACAATGCTTGACGTAACCCTCACAACATGCCTTGTAGGTAAGCCCCTCTCATCAAGTAGCATTACTAAGTCTCCATCAACAGCCCTGTTTACCGGTAAACCTCTACTGATCCTGAGGCTTAGGACCCTGTTAAATATGTACGATTGGTATGCCTCAACGTATAGCTTAAGGAGGTTTAGGGGTAGGGCCCTTAGGGCATTTACGTAATCCCTCGGGTTTGTCGAGAGCCTCCTTAGGACAAGTACCTCAGGCATGTATTTAGTGCTCCTTGGGAATAATTCAAGGGCCTTAGAGTAGTCACCCCTCTCTGCATAGGCCCTAGCCAATTCAACGCCTTCAGGCTCACCGCCGTAGCGCCTAAATAAGAGTTCCCCAACAGCCTCCTCAAACATCCCCTTAACAATGTATTTGCCTATTATGTGGCTGTTAGGCCTCCTTAAGCCAAACCTCTGGTAGCCGTAGTATGCGGGGAGCCACCTCTCGTTAATCTGCCCTAGGACGCATGATAAGGCTTCTTGGCTCACCCTAGAGCCCCTTACCGTTACTGTGAATTCATTGCCCCAAATCTCCCATGGGCCCATTGGCCTATCCATTGGGAATGAGGCAATTATCCTTATTCTATCGGTCAAATTACCTAAGGGTATGTCTGTTGGCTTAACACCCTTAATCGATATGAACTGGGACGTCACGGCCCTGGTGTCCTTTAAGCCCCCGTAGGATAAGTCCCCTAAACCCACCCTAAGCCTAGAGGCCAGTATCGATATTAGGCTTAATGTATCTAGGTTCCTCTTCTCAACAATGACCCATGTATATGGGCCAGGTACCGGAGTTATGTTAGGCACCCCCTTACCTGTGGCTGTGGTTGGCGCCACTAGCCCATTCACCAAAACCTCCTCAACAACGAAGTCCTCTGGGTTAACCCTCAACCTGCCCCCTACCCCCTCACAATCCGTTATGTAGTACTCCATCCCAATTGCCTTATCCAGCCAGGACTCAGACGGCTTAGGCATATTAAGGCTCCATCGACTCAACCTCCATAACCCATAGTTGGAGCTCGTCCTCAGTTAGCCTTCTCCTACCCCAAGGCCCCTCTACATAGGCCTCCTCAATCTCTACAAAATCCCCCCTCCTAACACCCCTTATCACTATGACTGATTCCCTCGCATTTTCAGAATCCTCATCAACGCCAGACGCGTAGCCTGATGATGGTGGATAGTACAGTATTTCTATTAAGTCTCCATTCTCGCTGAACCTGTATGACGGCACTGATTCGCACATCGCCTTTAGCTTACTGTAGCTAACCCTCATATGGGTCTTCTTCATAGGTCTTTAAAACACCTACCTCAAGCTGAACCTCAAGAGGGCTGCTACGCCGCCCAGCCCCTCGAGGATTTTCCCCGGCTCAGTCCCTGAGGGGATTATGACTAGGCTTGCCCTAGTTTTAATAACCTGGCCCACAAGATTCTTAACCCTCGTGAGGTTTTCAAACATGTACCTGCTTGATATTAGCAGGACTTGAACTGCGCCCAGCTTAAACGCCTCATCAACCTCTGCCCCTAATGCAACCTTGCCCTCACTCCTACTAAGCTCCTCCATGACCCTTGAGACGTATTTCGAACCAAGCATTAGGCCGACTTCGTCCAAAACCCCACTCCTCTCAACCTCATAGACGCCTGCTAAGCCACCCTCAGTCACTTCAACATATTTAACAGATGCGTTTAATTGATCTAGCCTGGGGGTGAATGGCCTTAACATACCTGGGGAGGCTACAATTATTACGGTTGGTTTACCTGCCTCAAAAATCTCCCTAACCCTCTTTGAAACCTCCTCAACATACCTCTGGCTTACTAAGCTACCCCCCTCCTCCTTATTGTTTACATACTTATTTTGTATTATCGATACCTCCTCGACTCCATTCCTGTCTACTAGGGCTATTGCAGTCTCCTCAACGGAGAATGATACTATAAGGGCCTTCACAGATGATGAGAAGGTGCCTATGAGCAGCTTCAAGTATTCTTCATCAATCCTCCTCATGACCTTTATGGCTGATCCAGGGCCCACATCTAGGCTATGGTAGCTTCCCCCAGCCCCCTCGAGCCAATCCGGGTAGTCTACAATAATGCCCCTTATCCTTAAGACGCCCCTAGGCTCATGGAACTCAACAGACTTAACCCTTATACCTAGGTAAACCCTTTCCTTACCAAGCCTCTCACCACCCCTGCCCCTAACCTCCCTGGCTGTCCAGGAGTATATTAGGTCGCCCTCCTCAATAACCATATATAATATTGCCAGGTCCTCAATCCTCTCCACCTGGAGCTCCGTATAGTTCTTACCAAGCGTATACTTCACAGGGCCTTAACCCCACCTACCTGGGTTTGCCTGGACTTTAACCTTACCGGTTCAAGGGCCTTGTAGAGAATCTCCATAATGCCTGTGTACGAAATGTTCCTATTGTATTTACTGTTTAATATTGGTAAGGCCCTATTGAGTTGAAGCTTACATGAGGCGCACGGCATTATTATACATTCCCCACCAAGCCTAATAACATTCCTGTAAAGGGGCTCCGCATACCTTACCGATAATTCAGCCAATTCATCTGCGAGGAGTCCTCCTGAACCGCCGCAGCATAATGCCCTACCATCGGCTGAACCATCCTTAAACTCAACACCCATAAGCCTAAGTATCTGCCTTGGTTCATCAACGAGGTCCCCACCCCTCACGTAGTGGCATGGGTCCTGGTAGACGTAGGTTAACCTACCTATGGCGCCTGGGTTCAGTTTAACAATACCCCTCCTTAAGGCATCCAGGACTAGGTGAAATATGTGTACTCCCTCAATATTCCTCTCCCTTAACCTGGGCAGTATGTAGTTTTTGAAGACCCTCCAGCCGTGTCCACATTCACCAACTATGACGAGCCTAACCCCAAGCCTCTCAGCCTCATCAACAACCCTATCTGCAATAAGCCTCATATGCCCCTCATGTAGGAATAGGCCGTAGTTCACGGAGTCCAATGTCCTTGAACTCAAGGTGAAGTCTAAACCAACCTCATTTAGAAATAGTAAGTAGCCCTTCAGGGAATCTAGGGCTATTGTGAATTCTGCGCAGGATGAAAGTAGCATTAAGGCGTATGCGGATTCATCAACCTTAACCTTAACCTCAACCCCCTTCTCCTCCTTAATCTCCTCAACAACCCTACTCAACAGGACCTTTAAAACATCCGGTGTTACCCCTAGGAAGTTCCCTGTAGACTCAAGGTTCATTACTATGTTTGAAACGTACCTTGATGCCAACCCGGCCTCATAAAGTATGCCCCTCATAACCCTGGTTAAGTCTGCAACATCTATGCCCAGTGGGCATGCCCACGCACACCTCCTACACGTTATACAGGCCCAGAAGTATTTATATAGGTCATCGAGCCGGACGCTAAGCCCCCTCAACAGCATCTTAGCCAACGTTATCCTGCCTAGGGGTGAGTTGAAGGGGTCTCCAGTAGCCATGTATGCTTGGCATACCTCAAGGCACCTACCGCACGATAGGCATGCATCTAAGGCGAGCCTAACATTCCTATTAACCCTGTAGGCATCCCTTAACCTAGCCCTAACATAGCCTAACCCTCCCCCACCGGGCCTTAGGCCAATATTGCTGTGGAGCTTCAGTAAGACCTCTTGGCTAGCCCTATTGGGTGGCTTAACATCAACACTGCCCACTGGTATTGGCCTATTATGAACTTATCAACCTACTTAACTGTGCATAATATGCATGTTAACGTATACATTAGTTTTATAGCTTATGGCACCTAATGAGTGGTTAACAGATTCAAATATTTAAATTGCACCTACCTTAAGGCTTGCCCCTCCGTAGGTTGTGTTTAATGCCGGGAGGCACCATTGAGGCTTATTGAATGTGTGCAAAACGCTGCTTAAGCCTCACTAAGTGGTGGGGCCGCCGGGATTTGAACCCGGGGTCACACGGGCATGCCCCACCCCCCACCGGGCCTTTCAATGTACCGGTGGGTGGCGTCCAAGCCGTGCGTCCTATCCAGGCTAGACTACGGCCCCTACCTAAGTTAATACCCTTGTAGGTTTATTAGCTTTACTGAATGGCAACGCTTTAATGCCTAGAAGGCTGGCTGAGTTATGATATACATTAGGGAGTCTGACGTTGCGAGGCTATTGACGTATGATGAGGCTATAAGGGCTGTTGAAGAAGGCTTCAGGCTCATTGAGGCTGGGCAGGCAGTAAACATACCTAGGTCTAGGGCTATTGTACCTGGGGCGGTCTTACATGTGCTTCAGGGTGCAGTATTGGGTAGCTATAGGGTTGCGGGCCTTAAAACATACCTAAGCACCAGGAGCGGCACCAGGTTTGCAATACTCCTCTTCAGCCTGGATTCAGGGGAGCTGCTCGCATTGATAGAGGCTGATAGGCTTGGCCAAATTAGGACTGGGGCCGCCTCGGCAGTAGCCTCAATGCATATGGCTAGGGTTAAGCCCCAGGTAATATCAATAGTGGGTTCGGGTAGGCAGGCAAGGGCCCAGTTTGAGGCATTAACCACAGCCTACTCCCCCAGGCTCATTAAGGTGATTAGCAGGACTAGGAGCCATGCCGAGGACTTCGCGAGGTACATATCTTCAAGGGGGTTTGACGTAAGGATTGTTGATAGGTATGATGAAGCCTGCGGCGCAGACATATTAGTCACGGCAACAAACTCCAAGGACCCATTCATAAGGGGTGATTGCCTACCCGAGGGAATACACATCAATGCAATAGGCAGTAACTGGCATAATAGGGCTGAATTAGCCCCAGACGCCGTGCTTAAGGCCGACTTAATAGCCGTGGACGACGTTAATCAGGCTAGGATTGAGGCAGGGGACTTGATTATGGCGGGTGAGGCTGCGTGGAGTAGGGTTGTGCCGCTTTCAAGCATTGTGGCAGGTAGGGTTAAGGGTAGGCCAGGCGAGTCATCAATAACAATATTCAAATCCCTGGGCATAGCCATTGAAGACCTGGTGGTGGCTAAGGTGGTTTACGATAAGGCGGTTAAGGAGGGCGTTGGGCTTAGCATCGAGTTTAAAGGCATGTACCCCTAAGAACCTTCACTAGGCTTAGCCTCCTGGCCAGCCTGGGCCTGCGGAACCTCCTGCGGTGCCTGGGCTTCAGGGGGCTTTATAACGAACCTATCGCTCAACCTGGCGTCTGGCGGAAGCACCTTAACCTTGACCGAGTATATTCCGGGCTTGAGGAGGATGGGTATTACGGCCTCCTGAACCTTGGTTAGCGAGTCTTGGCCAGACTTAGGAATTATGCCCATTGTGTACTTCTCAAACCTGGCCCTCTCCGTGGTTAACTTACCGCTTATGACTATTTCAGCGCCCTGAACCTTAGCCTCCTGAAGCTGCCTCATGGCTATTAGCGCAGCCCTCCTAAACCTAACACCCTTAGCCATGGCGTCGGCTATCCTTAAGGCAACCAGCTTAGCGTTATATTCAGGGTGGGGTTCGGGTAAGACGTCTATTATGACGTTGTCTAGGTTGAATTTGGCCTTAATCAAGTCTTGAAGCACCTTAACCTGCTGACCCCTCCTACCGAGTATCCTATTCTTCCTCTCAGCCGTTATAATGATCTTGGTGCCTAATATGGCCCTCTGGACGACCGCGTCAACGTACCTCTGCCTGGTTAGGGCTATGTTAAGGTACTCTTTAATCATCCACTTCTTCTTATTGTCGTCAAGTATCTTCTTATATGCTGGAAGCCTCTTCTGCTGGGTCGACATTTAAGGGCCTCTAGGCTAGGCGTTTATATGCCTTTCCTAGGTTAGTTCAAGGGCCAGGGCTGTGGCGCCTCCTGTGCCGTGGCATAGGGCTGCTATGCCAATCCTACCACCCACGTGTTTAAGCCCCGTTATAAGCGTAGTCACTATCCTGGCTCCACTAGCCCCGAGTGGGTGGCCTATGGCTATGGCGCCGCCGAATATGTTCATCTTCTCGTACGGTATCCCAAGCCTCCTGTGGGCTAGGACGTTGACTACTGCGAAGGCCTCGTTAACCTCGAAGTAGTCTACGTCGCTTACCTTCAGGTTAAGCTTCCTGAGGAGCTTCTCAATAACGTAGCTTGGGGCCTCTGTGAAGCGCCAGGGCTCAACCATATGCCATGCATACCCTATAATCCTAGCAATGGGCTTCAACCCAAGCTCCTTAGCCTTAGCCTCGGTCGTCAAGAGCAGCGCCGCGGCGCCGTCACTCAACTGTGATGAGCTTCCGGCCGTGTGCAATCCATTGGGGCCGAAGGCTGGTTTAAGGGCCTTCAACTTCTCTAGGCTTGTATCCGGCCTAATGCCCTCGTCGTGGTCAAGTTTAACCCTCTCACCGTTTACAACCTCGTCTATTGGCTCAACCTCCTTGAATAAGCCCTCCTGGACGGCCTTAACAGCCCTCATGTGGCTCATGTATGCGTATTCATCTAACTCATCCCTGCTTATCTCATTCGCCTTAGCAACCATATCGGCCTCCTGCCCCATCAACATCATATTCGTCGGGTCGATTAAACCATCGTAAACCATTAAGTCCAGTAGCTGGGGGCTCCTGCCTATGAAGTGTTTGACACCCCACCTATATTCGCTCGGCAGGGCCAGTGGCTGGGTACTCATGCTGTCGACGCCCCCCGCTATGATTAGTGATGCGTCGCCTAGGATAAGCTCCCTGTAGGCCTCGATAATGGCCTGCATTCCCGATGAGCAAACCCTATTAACGGTGAAGGCGCTGACGGATTCAGGTAAGCCGGCCAGTAGGGCTGCGTAGCGTGAGACATTCTGCCCCATACCACCCTGTAGGGCGGAGCCGAATATAACCTCGTCAATGTCCCTGGGGCTAACGCCGGTCCTCTTCAATAGGGCTTTTATGGCTATGGCCGCCAGGTGGGGTGACTTAACATTCTTCAGGGCTCCACCAAACTTACCTATTGGCGTCCTGACGTATCCAACTACAACAACTGCCTTATCTGCAGCAGCCATAGGGGCCTGATGCGCTTTAATCTTTTAAGTGTTCCCACCTGGTCAAGTTTAAAAGGTTGGAGACAATTAGGGTAGTGCTTGACGTCAGGAGCAAGGTTGAGCAACTGCTTAGAGAGAGGGGCTTCGACGTAAGCCTAAATGGCGAATTAATATTAGCTAAGTTAAATTCACTGAACATAGCCGTCTGGGTAACCGACAGGGACTACGTCACCTTCGAAAACCCCCTAGACTTCCTCAACGAAATGGGCTTCAGCAAGGTCGATGGGGTATTTGTAATAGCCTACAGGGCCTTCTACCTAGCGGACGAAATCAGTAAGGCTATGGAGCAGGCCAAGGCCTGGTACGGCGTCAAGATAAGTACTAGGGTTTATGCAGTTAGCCTATTCAGCCTTGAGGAGCAGTTTGAAGAGGCCTTAAACATGCTCATAACAACATACATAGATAAGGTTGCCAAGGACATAGAGGCCGATGGGGCATGCCCCAAATGCGGCGCTAAGCTATCCGTCAAGTTTAGGCATAGGCACTACTCCTACAGGTTTAAGGCAGATGCCGTTGAGGAGGTTTTAATGTGCAGCAACTGCCTACTTAAAATACATAGAATATTAATTAGGTAGCTGGTTAATACCCATAGTTAGGCTAGGAACCTTTTTAAACACTCAACGTTAAGGAGCTTGATAATGCTTGATGATGATGTATTGAGGATGCTGCATCCTAGGGTTAGGGAGCTGTTTGAGAAGAGGGGGTTTAGGGAGCTTACAGAGCCCCAGAGGAGGGCCATACCATTGATATTGAGTGGGGCAAACACATTGGTAATAGCCCCCACGGGTAGTGGCAAGACTGAGGCAGCGCTACTGCCTGTACTATCAATGTATCTGAATATGCCTAGCGATAAGCCTAAGGGAATATACATACTTTACATAACGCCCCTAAGGGCCTTGAATAGGGACCTGCTTAGGAGGATTGAATGGTGGGCCTCAGGGGCTGGTTTAAAGGTTGCCGTTAGGCATGGCGACACTGATAAGGGTGAGAGGGCTAGGCAGAGTAGGGATCCACCAGACCTACTCATAACGACGCCTGAGACCCTTCAGGTCATTTTAATTGGAAGTAGGCTTAGGGAGCATGTTTCCAAGGTTAAGTGGGTCATAGTTGATGAGGTCCACGAACTCGTTGAGGATAAGAGGGGCACCCAATTGTCGATAGCCCTCCAGAGGCTTAGGAGGTTGACGGGGGGATTCCAGGTCATTGGGTTATCGGCCTCCGTGGGTTCACCTGAGGAGGTTGCGAAATTCCTCGTTGGGCCAGGTGAAGGCTACAAGATAGTTAACCTATCCTTCGTCAGGAATTACCAATTCGACGTAGTCAACCCAGCATACGTATTGGCGGACTCGGATGTTAAGGAGCTTGTGGATAGGTATGTTAAGGCCCAGGGCATTGACGCCTATGAACTCTTCCATAGGGATGCGCTAGCCAGGCTACTCTACGTAATGATGCTGATTGATAAACACCCCGAGACCAGCCTCGTCTTCGTCAACACGAGGTCTATGGCGGAGCTCCTGACGTCAAGGCTCCTCATGATTAACCCAAACTACCCAATATCGATACACCACAGTTCATTATCTAGGTCAAGTAGGCTTAATACGGAGGAGATGTTGAGGAGCGGGAGGCTTAAGGCCGTTGTGGCTACATCAAGCCTTGAATTGGGCATAGACATAGGCTACATAGGCCAGGTAATACAGTACATATCGCCGCACCAGGTTATTAGGCTTGTCCAGAGGGTTGGTAGGAGTGGGCATAGGTTAGATAAGGTCCCCAGAGGCATTGTGGTCACTGAGGATTTGAACGACACAATGGAGGCGGTAGCCATAGTGAATAGGGCTAGGTCAGGTTGGCTTGAGGCAACTAAAATGCCTGAAAAGCCCTATGACGTATTGGCTAACCAAATAGTCGCACTCATATTGACTAAGCCCAGGTGGACGGTGGATGAAATATACGACATCGTCAAGGGCGCATACCCATATAGGAACCTGACTAAGGAGGAGTTGATCGGGGTCCTTAGGTTCCTCAGCGAGGGGTTGAGGCCAAGGCTAGTGTACTTCATTGAGGATGAGGGCGTTGTACTTAAGCCCAGCAGCCCCAGGGCCCGTAGGGAGGTTATAGAATACTTCTTCAACAACCTATCAATGATACCTGAGGAGAAGCAGTACCTGGTCGTTAAGGAGGATGGTAATGAAGCCGTCGGGGTCCTTGACGAAGCCTTCATGGCCGAGTACGGTGAGCCGGGGATAAAGTTCGTTTTCAGGGGTAGGGCCTGGGTGATTAAGAGGATTGAAGACGACGTGGTCTACGTTGAGGAGGCCAAGGACCCAATAGGCGCAATACCGTCGTGGATAGGTGAGGAGATTCCTGTAACATTCGAAATAGCGCAGGATGTAGGTAGGCTAAAGGGCGAGATAGCCGACTACCTGAGGAGGGGGCATAGTGTTGATGAGGCTGTTGGGAGGTTTAAGGATGTTTTAAAGGTCAACGAATCAACCGTGAGGTACATTGTTGAGTCCATTAGCAGGCAGTTGAGCTACGGCTTCGTGCCGACGGATAAGTTGATCGTCGTGGAGAGGGTTGGGAACCTAGCCGTCATACACGCCCACCTGGGGACATTAGTCAACAGGACCCTGTCCAGGCTATTAGCCATTAAGCTGGGCGACATGCTTAACGTGGCTGTTAGGGTTCAGCAGGACCCATACGCAATAATTATTCAACTACCCCCAGGAACGCCGACAGCCACCATTAAGGAGGCCTTACTGGGCCTAGCAAACTTAAGCATAGACGAACTCGTCGACTACGTTAAGAGGGCTGCCTCTGAAACCGGGCTATTTAAGAGGAAGCTAGTCCACGTGGCCAGGAGGTTCAATGTGATTAAGAGCGATAAATCGATATCAGACATAAGCGTGACCAGCCTAATGCAGGCCCTTGAGGGGACGCCCGTCTATGTTGAGGCATTGAGGGAGTTCGTAAGCCATGACCTAGATATTGAAAACACCGTTAAGGTACTTTCCAAACTGGCCAGGGGTGAGTGGGGCCTCCTCATGGTTGAGGCACCTGAGTTTAGCCCAATGGCTAGGGAGATAATAGCTAAGGCTAGTAATAGGCTTGAGGTAATAGCCCCTGAGAGGCTTGACAGGCTGATTATCGAGAGCGTCAAGGCGAGGCTCCTCAATGAATCACTCACACTGTACTGCCTAGACTGCGGCTATGCAGAGGTTAGGAGGGTTAAGGACTTTGAGGCGCCGCTGAAATGCCCCAGCTGCGGCTCATTCAACGTTGCCGTGTCTAAGCTTGAACCAGATAGGCTTAGGGCCATTGTTAAGGGCAATGATGGCGAGGTTCAGAGGCTTAAGGTCGCTAGCGAGCTCTTGAAGAGGTATGGTAAAGCCGCCTTGATAACATTAGCCAGTAGGCTTAGCCTAGAGGGCGTTGTGAGGCTCCTGAATGGGCTAGATGGGGAGGTTAGCTTGGATGAATTGGCCCAGAGGGTGTATAGGGCTGAGCGTGAGGAGCTTAAGGCAAGGTTCCTGGCTAGCTAACGGCCTCCAGGTATTTTAAAACAACCCCAGCTATAGCCCTAGCCAACGGCGGCGGTACTGCTTCGCCAATTTGGTTGAATTGCGAATCCTTATCACCCATGAATATGTGGTTGTCTGGGAAGCCCATTAGCCTCGCCTGCTCCCTAACGGTCAGTAGCCTATCCTCGAAGGGGTGTATGAACCTCACACTACCCATGACTGTGGGGGCTGGTTTATGTGGATCAAGCCTAGTGAAATTCTTAAACAACCCACCAGCGCCCCTAAACCTGTAAAGCGCCTCACCCCACGAAAGCTTGGCAATCGACCTAGCCTTCCTTGGGGACACAGGGACCGGCTCGTGGTTTGGGGGTTCAGGGCCTGGTGGAGGTAGGTTGGCTAAGGCCTCGCCGACTGTGATTATCCTGCCTAGCCTGGGGGGTTTAATAGGTATGTTTGATATGAAGACCCTCCTCCTCACACTCGGCGTCCCATAATCCTCGGCGTGGAGTACGTTGAAATACACCTTACCGTAGCCAACCCTGGCGAACTCAGCCCTAATGGCCTCGGCGAGGGGGCCATCGATTATGTGGACCACGTTCTCCATTACAAAGACCCTGGGCCTCAACTCGCCGACGAGCCTTATGAACTCCAGGGTTAGTGAACCTAATGGATCCGCGTATAGCCTATCTAAGGGCTCCCTCATCCGCCTGGGGTTAGCCTCAGTATACGCTTCACAGGGGGGTCCACCTATGACTACGTCGACGTCGCCTACGTATTTTACAAGGTCTGAGCCCTTAACATCCCTTGCATCAGCCTTAACCACCACTGCTTTTGGGAAGTTTACGCTGAAGGTCCTTACCGCATCCTCATCAATATCTAGCCCGGCAGCCACCTCAAAGCCAACGTCCCTGAAGCCTATGGAAAACCCACCAGCCCCGGAGAATAGGTCAACGACCGTGTATTTAGCCACGTAGATCCTTAACCGAACCCTTATTTAAACCTGCATGCAAAGGCGTGGCTGCCATGGGGATGGCGCCTCAACGACGTTAACCCGCCACATATTTCAATACCCCGCCAACATACGTTGCATATACTTTGAAGCCCTTGTCAAATATCGCTATGTCAGCTGAGCAGCCAGGCCTAATGCATCCTAGCCCAGTTAGCCCAAGGGATCTTGCAGGCGTTTGGGTAGCCATTGTTAAGGCTATGCGGGGTTCTATGCCTATGCCTACCAAATTCCTAATAGCCCTATCTAGGGTTAGTGTACTGCCTGCCAATGTGCCGTCGGGCAATGTTGCCCTCCCGCCCCTGACAATAACCCTCATTTTACCTAAAACGTATTCACCATCGCTAAGCCCCGCAGCCGCAATGGAGTCCGTCACCAACACTACCCTATTGGGCCCTGCGTAGCCTATCGTGAATTTAACAACCTCACCCCTGACGTGTATTAGATCTGTTATTAATTCAAGATACGTATCCTCACTGTACAGTAACGCCGCTGCGGCGCCCAACTCCCTATGGTGTATTCCGCTCATTGCGTCATAGAGGTGTGTGGCCCTGTTTGCACCTAGGGCTATGGCCCTCATAACCGTGTCGTAGTCGGCATCAGTGTGGCCAATGCTGACGTAAACCCCCCTCCTAACGGCCTCCTGTATAAGGTCGAAGCCCCCCTCAACCTCAGGCGCCATGTGTATCAGCTTCAGTAACCCTCCAGACTCCTTAACGTAGCTGTTGAACTCGGCTACGTTAGCCGGCCTTATCGCCTCAGGGTCCTGCGCGCCCTTACGCCTAGGGTTTATGTAGGGGCCCTCTAGGGCGAACCCAACCACCCTGGCCCCATCAATGTGGGGTATGGAGTCCCTTAAAACGCCAAGCACCCTAATAATCCTCTCATGCCTGGCTGAAACAAGGGTTGGTACTATTGATGTTACGCCGAACTTAACAATACTCCTCGACAATTCAGCAACCTGCCTAACATCATCCACGCTGGTTACGTCCACGCCGCAGCACCCATGCATGTGGGTATCTATTAGGCCTGGCGCAGCCAGATAGCCCCTGTAGTCTACGTTGAATTGAATCGGCCTTTCAACAATCCTTTCAACAACACCCCCAGAAACGACTATTGAGGCGTCGTGAAGTACGTGCGTTGGCGTATATAGTTCATCAACCCTGATAACCTGCTCAACCATGAAGTACGCCCACTCCCAGTGTTATAAAACTTAAGTAGTCATATGGTCCTCCTGCCAACTATTACAAATAAGTCATCACCCTCACTATGCTCGATGATCTCCTCACCAAGGACCTTAAGGAACCTTAGAAGCATCATGTAGCATGCGTAGTTGTCTGTAGTTATCCTGAAAGTTGAGCCGGTGGGTATTTTAGACAATTCCCTAGCAACAACAGTGAGGGGCTGGGGGCATTCCATACCTTTAACATCTATCTCATGGTCAATACCCATAGTCTAAAGTACTGTTTTTGAAAAATAAAGTTTAGGCACTGTGCATTTTATACACATTAGGCCTCATGGCAATGCTTAAATAATTTAAGTTGGTTAAAACGCTATGAGCCAACCTAAGGCGCTTTACCCAGACCTCAGGGGTAAGGTTGCCATAGTTACAGGGTCTACGAGGGGTATTGGGTTGGCAATAGCGAGGCTCCTCAAGGAGCAGGGCGTTAGGGTGATTATAAACGCTAGGAATAGCCAGGAGGTTGAGGATACTGTTAAGGCGCTTAATAGCGAGGTTAGGGAGGGTGAGGCCTATGGAGTGCCTGGAGATGTAAGCGTCTACAGTGATTGTGAGAGGATAGTTAGGGAGGCTGTTAACAGGTATGGTAGGGTTGATGTACTTGTAAACAATGCTGGCATAAACATGATTCAGGACAGCCTGAAGCTAAGCATCGATGACTGGGAGAGGACGCTTAGGATAGACCTCTTCAGCGCATTCTACATGTCCCAGCTCGTGGCCAGGGAGATGGTTGCCAGGGGTATTAAGGGCTCTATAATAAACATAGCCTCCATGGTGGGCCCAATAATAGCCCTACCCAAGCGCGCAGCCTACGCAGCCGCCAAGGCTGGGCTAGTTGGGTTAACGAGGGTCTTGGCCGTTGAATGGGCCCCCTACGGCATTAGGGTTAATGCAGTAGCCCCAGGCTACATATGGTCATCAGCCCAGGAGGTTAACATAGCCAGGGGTGAGTACACTAGGCAGGATATTGAAGGTAGGGTGCCCATGGGTAGGTATGGTGATGCCAGGGAGGTCGCCGAGGTCGTCGCATTCCTCGCCTCTGAGGCATCATCATACGTGACGGGGAGCCTAATAGTAGTTGATGGTGGTTGGACCGCCTACGGTGGTTGGGAGAGGCTACTTAGGCAGATCCAGGAGGCTGCAAAGGCCCAGTTAAAGGCCTAGTATAGCGATGCCTCATTACCCGATTATTGATTACCCATAAAAAGCTTATTAAAAACCCAGGCGCCAACCCAACGTGGCTGGGCCTAAGATACCAAGGGCCTTAACCATAGCGGGCCTTGACTCAGGCGGCGGTGCAGGCATTACGGCTGACCTTAAGACATTCCACGCCCTGGGGGTCTACGGCATGGTTGCCTTAACCGCTGTGACGGCCCAAAACACCCTGGGTGTTAGGGCTGTACAGGAGGTTGACCCATCAGTCGTAGAGGCCCAGATCAATGCCGTCGCCGAGGATATAGGCGTGGACGCGGCTAAGACAGGCATGTTAAGTAGCTCACCTATAATGGAGGCTGTGGCCAGGGCTGTTAAAAGGTGGGGCTTCCCACTGGTCGTAGACCCCGTAATGTATGCTAAGAGCGGCGACCCGTTAATTAGGCCTGAGGCCATGGACACTTTGAAGAGGGTTATAATACCGTTAGCCAAGGTAGTCACACCCAATGCACCCGAAGCCGAGAGGCTCGCAGGCTTCAGCATAAGGAGCCTTGACGATGCGAGGAGGGCTGCTAAGGTAATTGCAGAGGAGCTCCACCCAGAGGTTGTTGTGGTTAAGGGGGGCCACCTTGGGGGTGGTGAAAGCATCGACATAGTCTACTTCAGGGATAGCGGCGAATATAGGGAGCTTAAGGCGCCTAGGATAAACACGAAGAATACCCACGGAACAGGGTGTAGCTTCTCAGCAGCCATAGCGGCGGGCCTCGCCAAGGGCCTAGATGTTTGGGAATCCCTCAGGGTAGCTAAGGAATTGATAACGCTCGCCATAAAGTACTCCCTACCCATAGGCCATGGACACGGCCCAGTGAACCCAATGGCGTGGATTGAACTTAAGGTGATTAGGGCTGAGCTAGCCGACGCATTAAATGATGCTGCGAAGGACATTAGCGCAATGGCGCCGAAGCTTATGGAGCATTTAAACGAGCACTCCAACATCATATACGCGGCGCCTCAACCATACATAGGCGAGTACGCCGCCATTAAAGGTGGGTTAATGAGCGTATTAACCGGCCGCAGGGGCGTTGAAATTTCGTTTAACGAAGGCCACTGGGCCTTTGACAAGCTATCCGAGTTAATGTCAGTGAACCCTGACGTTAGGGCCGCATTAGTCGTTAAATACGATGAATCCCTTGTTAAGGCCATGGCCGAGGCGGGGTATAGGGTTGTTGAGGAATCTTCAAGGCCAACGGAGCCTCCCGATGCTGTTAAGGTTACGTCTAGGGATTCACTAATGATATTGGGTAGAGACCCGTCAGACGCATTAAATAAACTTAAGGCTATTGTAAAAATTTAGAGGGAGTTATCCTTATTAGCCTTAAAGGAGGTTAAGCACGCTTAATGATTAGGAGTAGGGATTTTAAAGATGTAAGGAGGCTAATCGTGTGGCTGCTCTACGCGTCTAGGGGTGGTTCTACCAGGTTAAGCATCCTTAAGCTACTTAAGGAGAGGGGGCCGATGCCTGTAAGCCAAATAGCAAGGGCACTAAACCTAAACTACAGGACGGTCATATACCACTTAGAGATCCTTGAGTCACATGACCTAGTCACAAAGGTTGAAATGCCTGAGGGCACAATGTACGCCTTAAGTGAGGCTGGTTTAAGGAATTGGGACCTCATAGAGAAGCTTATTAGGGGTAATGAAAGGAGGTGACGTGGAGTGCCCATACTGGGTTATTGAAGGCTCCCTAGCAGGCTCATGCGCCCCAAGGTCTGAGAACGATGTTGACTCATGGTACAGGTTCGGCATTAGGGCTGTGGTCTCTTTAATAGAGGACTGGGAGTTCGACGAATTGGGATTCCCCAAGCCCAGGTACATTGATGCCTTAAGGATTAGGGGTATGGAGCTTCTCCACGTGCCCACCAGGGATGGCTATGCACCGGATGTAGACACCCTAATGGTGGTGTTGAGGTGGATTAACGGTAGGATTTCGTCAGGTAGGCCAGTCCTGGTACACTGCAATGCCGGTGTTGGTAGGTCCCCCACAGTCCTCATGAGCTACCTAATCCTCTACAGGGGGTTCAGCTTCAGGGAGGCATTTAACATTCTTCAGTCTGTTAACCCTGAGGTCTCCTTAAGCTACCAGCAGATTAAGGTCCTTGAGGAGGTTGAGGCCTTAAGCAGGGGCCAGCAATACTACTCAACATCGAGTAGGCGTCGTTAAGCCTACCAACGTCAAGGTTTAAGCCCTTCAACACGCCCATTATAGCATCTCTATCCGAGTCTAGGAGGTTCATACCCATGCTTACCATGATTAGGGCTGCCTTAAAGCCCTCGATACCGTACACTGCCGTTAGGGCCTTTGCTGTTAAATAGGCTTTAATAGCCTCGGCAGGTATGTTAAGCCTCCTGGAAGCCCCATCGACGCACTCTGACTTAAGTATGTTTGAGAATTCGCCAAACCCACCCAATTCAACGTTGATTAAGTAGTCTACGTGGCTTACGAGGGCTGTGAAGTACTTGGCATATAAATCCCCCCTATCCTGGCTAACCTGGAGGGCGGCGCCGTAGGCCATAACTGCTAATTCTAATAGCTCTGGATTACCTTGAGAGGCCTTCATCAAGAGGTCCCCCGCCTCCTCGTATAATTCGCTTGAGGACTCCTCCATGGCCTCGCATAGCTTGGCTAATGCGATGCATTCGAGGGCCTCCTGTGAATCCTCCTCAATCCACCTTAATGCCGAGGAGCATTGAATATACATCGACCTGGCCTCGCCTATATTTCCATGCGTGAAGTGGTATTGGGCCATTGCCCTAAGCCCCAATGCCTTAGCCTCATTAGCCTCCCTAGCCATGCCAACCTCCATGTAGTTCCTATAGGCCTCAACGTAATCCTCCATGGCCCTGCTAAGTAGGCTATATTCTTCATCATGCCTGCCCTGTTCATGCAGGACCTCTGCATCGCCAACCATGCTCATGGCCCTGGCCAAACTAGCCATAGCCCTAAACCTGGAGGCTGCCTGGCCCCCAGACAGTTCAATACCCCTCTCGGCAAATGACGCAGCCTCCCTGGGGAATCCCCTAACCATGAGTATTTCGTAAACCCTCTCCACAACATCGACGCTACTTAATTTAGACGGATCAACTAGTGATAGAAGTTCAGCAACCTTAGCCGGCGGATCCGCATAGGATTTGGCTAGGAGGCCCACCTCACGTTCAGTTAACCTGCCTGCAACCTCACGTAGGAGTTCCTTAGGGAGTATTGAAAGGTATTTGCCAAGCCCATGTGCAGTTGACGGCAATTTACGTATAGCCTCAACAACCCTTGATACTATGCAGTCGATCCTCCACCCACATTCATCAACTATGTTATTTTCGCTCACGAAACACTTAATAGCTTCGGCGCCTATAAAAAATATGGTTGACGTAATAATATTGGCGGGGGGGTATGCTACTAGGTTAAGGCCCCTTACATTTACAAAACCTAAGCCACTGCTGCCAATTCTAAATAAGCCAGCCTTAGACTGGCTCCTCGACCTAGTAGCGCCGGTTAAACCCAGGTCGGTTTATGTATCCGTCAGGTACATGAGTGAGCTCATAGAGAAGCACATAAACAACAAGTGGACTAGCAGGGGGCTTAACGTGGTGGTTGTTAAGGAGGATAAGCCCCTTGGTGATGGGGGGCCTATTTCATGGATAAACAGGCTCCACGGCCTTGATGAAGAATTCATAGTTATCAACGGCGACATATTCACGAACGCCAACATAGCTGAGCTACTTAAGGCGCATAGGGATAATGATGCCGTAGCCACGGTTGCCTTAACGCAGGTGGGCGATGTTTCGCAATACGGCGTAGCCGTCGTCGATGAGAGGGGGTTGATTAGGGAGTTTGTTGAGAAGCCTGAAATAGGCAGGGCACCTTCAAACCTGGTGAATGCCGGCATATATGTCTTCAGGAGGGATGCCCTCAAGTACTTCCCGAAGCCCGGCGAATACGCCAAGATAGCCCTAGACGTCTTACCGAGGCTGATTAAAGATAAGCTACTTTACGGCTACGTCATTAAAGGCTTCTGGTACGACATAGGTACAGTGCAATCCTACATAGATGCGAACTTCAGGGCATTGGACGAATACTGCCCAAACTCATGCATGCAGGGTAATGCAGCTAACGTAAAGCCCCCAGCCTACGTGGGTGAGGGAGTCTCTATAGGTGATGGGGCTGAGGTAGGCCCATACGTGGTGATTATGGATAATGTCAAGATTGGGCCATATGCAAAGGTCAGGTATTCGGTAGTAATGGATGGGGTAACGATTGAGAGGGGCGCCTTCGTAGACTACTCAGTCATAGGCTCAGACGTGTTCATAGGCAAGTGGGCCAGGGTTGAGAGGGGGGTTGTGATTGGCGATGGGACATATGTGGGCGACCACGTCTTGATAAACAGGGACTGCGTCGTCGGCCCATTTAGGGAGGTTAACCAGAGCATATATGAGCAGGGCAAGATACTCCTATGACGGCTTACCCAGGAGTTCATCGAGGGCCCTCTCAACATCCCTCACATCAACCCTACCCCTATAGGCCCTCATGACGGCTGAGATAACCTTACCCCTATCCCTCAATCCACCATCAACAATCTTCTTGACGATATCTAAAACCTCGCCGTAGGGCATCCTCCAAAGGCCCCTCCTACTTATTATCTCCTCAATAGAGCCGCCGCCCTTGGCGAACTCCTCCAATACGTCCTGTATGGCCTCCCTCGTGACTTTACCGTCTACGTAAAGCTTCAACAACTGGTCAACAGCCCTTATTGACTGTTCATCAACCTTCCCCAGGCTTTTGAGGGTGTTGACGAATAGCGACGCTATCATTGTTGGGGGCACCTTATCGCCATATTTGCCTATCAACTCCTCAACCTCCTGGGAGTACTCAAACATCGCCAGCTGCCTGGCCAATTCCCTACTCATACCCATCTTCACGTAGCGTTCAATCTGCTTGTCAACAGGCTCAGGCACATACCTGTCAGCCTTAGCCAGTAGTTCGAAGGTCACTTTAATTGGCCTGAGGTCTGTTTCAGGATACATCCTAGCAGCCCCTGGCCTAGGCCTCATGAAGAACGTGGTCCCATCCTCCCTCGCACCCCTAGTCTCCTCAGGCACGCCTACGAAGGCTTCCCTAACCCTATCAACCACTACGCTGGCAGCCTCCTCAAGCTCCCTCCTCGACGTGCCTGAAAGCAGTATGAAGGTTTCGGCACCTAGGATGCTTTGAACCTTAGAAACCTCCTCCGCAGTTATGCCGTAGCCGGGCAATTCATCGCTGTGTATTAAGCCCCCGAGCGTGGTCCATGCCCTAACCCTATCCGCCAACTCCGTCCCAAACCTCCTGCCCGGCTGTATTTCAAAGCCTAAAATGCCCCTGAGCCCAGGCAACCTGAGGGCCATAACAAGGCCGCCTGATGAAATAACCCTCCTAATTAGGTTGGATTTAGTTGAGGAGAATACGCCTGTTACATCCACAAGGTCTGGTGCGTACTGGTCGGGTTTAAGCCCCCTATTCAGTAGCTCGTCCCTTATCTTAAGCAGGTTTAGCTGCCTAACAACCTCAAGCTCAATAACCTTAGGTATTAGGCTTAACTCAGGGACGCCCTTAATCTCGGTCTTAGCGCCGTTGGCTATTGATATGTTTAAGTCCTGCCTTATGGCCCCAAGCCCCCTCTTAGTCCTCCTAGTATTCATAACGGTCCTCCCTATGAGCCAGGCAACCTCCATTATGGAGTTGGGCGGATACTCCAGCGGGCCTGTTGAAATCTCCACTAGGGGTATGCCCAGCCTGTCGAGCCTATAGACTACGGTGTCCCCCTTCTCCTCAATCTTCCTTGCTGCATCCTCCTCAAGCGAAATAGTCCATATGGGAACCTTGTAGTTTAGGAACTCGGCCAAGCCATCATGGGCCACGACCATTGTCCTCTGGAAGCCGGACACATTGGAGCCGTCTATGACTATCTTCCTCATGACGTATATTTCGTCGAATATCTTCGCATTGAAGGCCTTGGCGACCGCTAAGGCAACCAGTAGGGATTCTTCATCAGGCTCATGCGGGGGTTCTTCATCAAGCTCCACTAGGCATGTAACATCCCTATAGCCCTCATATATTATCGTCTTCATCTTCCTAAACTCCCAAAGGGCCGCCGGGTCAACGGCACTCAATTCGCTTAACGATGGCCTAAGCCTCCTGACAATCCTGAAGTCTGGCTCGGTATTCTTCAACTCGGGCTTGCAATGGCAGAACAGCTTCCTACCCGTGTCAAGCTGAATATGTATCTCTAAGCCAACCTTAAGCCCAAGGGCC
>CAYFHR010000007.1:0-19834 GCA_964343155.1 uncultured Thermoproteaceae archaeon
ATACGTATGCATCTATAAGGCATAAATATTTATATAGCCACATTAGGGCATTAAATATGGCTGAGGCTCCCAAGGGCGATTTAGCACCACTATTCAGCCCATCGTCAGTGGCCGTTATTGGGGCTACACCTAAAGAGGGCCACGTTGGATACGTCATATTCAGCAACCTTACCAGGAAATTTAAGGGGAAGGTATACCCAGTTAACCCCAAGTACCAGGAGATTAATGGGGTTAAGTGTTATAAAAGTGTACTGGACATAGAGGATCAGGTCGACTTAGCAGTAATCGCCGTACCAGCCCCCGTGGTCCCCCAGGTTGTTTCGGAGGCTGTTAAGAAGGGTGTTAAGGCAATGATAATAATTAGTGGAGGCTTCAGCGAGGTTGGTGATGAGGGCGCTAGGCTTGAGGGTGAGGTTAGGAAGATTATTGAGGGGTCTGGCGTCAGGGTTCTTGGGCCAAACTGCATAGGCGTATACAATGCGTACAATGGCCTAGACACATTCTTCCTGCCCGAGGATAGGATGGGTAGGCCCTCTAAAGGCCCCATAGCCCTAATCAGCCAAAGTGGTGCTGTGGCGGCTGCGATACTTGACTGGGCTGCCAGGAGGAGGATTGGCATAGGTATAGCGGTGAACTACGGCAACAAGATAGATGTGGGGGATGTTGAGCTCATCGATTATTTAGCGAAGATACCTGAAATAAAGGTGATAACAATCTACATCGAGGGCTTCAAATACCCTAATGAAGGGGTTAGATTCCTTCAGGCCGTTAAAGGCGTAGTGCCTAACAAACCCGTAATCGTGTATAAGGCTGGGAGGACTAGGGAGTCGGCCAGGGCTGTGGCAAGCCACACGGCCGCCCTAGCCGGGAACTACGAAATGTATAGGGGCATGTTTAGGCAGGCCGGCTTAATAGAGGCGAATAGCGTTAGGGAGATGTTCGACTTGGCCAAGGCACTAGCTACACAGCCGCTGCCAAGGGGTAGGAGGGTGCTTGTGCTGACAGACAGTGGGGGTATGGGTGTCCAGGCGGTCGATACCTTAAGCCAACTGGGCCTGGAGGTCCCTGAACTCCCTGAAACCATGCAGTCGATGTTGAGGAAGGCACTACCACCCCTTGCCGTCGTTAGGAATCCGGTCGATTTAACGGGGAGTGCAACCGATGAAATGTACAAGTTCGTCCTCGAGGCCCTGCTACCCACAAGCTACGTAGACATGGCCCTTATAGTAGCCCTAATGCAGATACCAGGCCTAACGCAGAACCTAGCCAACTACATTGTTGAGGCTAAAAGGTTCGGCAAACCAATGGTCGTAGTGTCCTTCGGCGGCAGCGCAATAATGGATAAGGTTAATGAAATACTTGAGAGCAATGGAATACCAGTCTACAATGCGCCGGATAGGGGTGCTAAGGCCCTCTGGGCCCTTGTCCAATACGCCAAGGTTAAGAAGATCCTGAGGGAGGAGGTGGAGTAGTATGAGTGAGCTAATTTCCAAGGCCCTGTCTGAGGGTAGGTTTAAGCTACTTGACCACGAGGCATACCAGCTACTTGAAAGCTACGGAATACCAGTACCCCCATATAGGCTAGCCTCAACCTGTGATGAGGTGCCAGGCGCCGTTGAAGCCATAGGAGGCCCTGTGGCTATCAAGGTCGTTTCACCAGACATTGTACATAAGTCTGATGTGGGCGGCGTAATACTCAACGTCAATACCCCTAGCGAGGCCAAGGAGGCTTGTGCGAGGCTCATGGGTAATGTTAAGGCCTACGCATCCTACGCAAGGATAATAGGCATAGTAGTCCAGCAAATGGTTCCACAGGGCCTTGAAGTCATAGTGGGGGGTGTTAGGGATAGGGTCTTTGGGCCAGTAATCCTGTTTGGGCTTGGGGGCGTGTTAACCGAAATATATAGGGACGTGTCTATGAGGCTGGCCCCAATAGCCGAGGAGGATGCGTTCGACATGATTAGGGAAACTAAGGCATACCAGCTAATACTAGGCTACAGGAACATAACCAGGAGGGACATATACTCGCTGGTCGACATAATGGTTAAGTTCTCCAGGCTATTCAGCGAGAATCAAAGCATAAGCGAGGCCGACCTAAACCCTGTAATAGTTCTTGAGCAGGGTAAAGGATCCTACGTCGTTGATGCCAGATTCCTGCTAAGGCCAACTGCAGGTTAGTTTACTGAAATTCCTCAACAGGTTTATTTACCCATAGTGCCTGCTTCAACGACCAGGCTTGCCATGCGTCGTGGTTGTTGATTCAAGGGAGTATTCAGTGGCCAGGAGGGTTGTTGAATCATTGAGGAGGCTTGAGTGCCAGGTCCTAGTCTCAACGCTGGCCATTGGGGATTACGTGATTTCAGGCAGCATTGCCGTTGAGCGTAAGAGGGCTTTAGACTTCATAAACTCAATAATAGACGGTAGGCTATTCCAGCAGGCCGAGGGGCTTACAGAGGAGTACGATGAGCCGTACATCATCATTGAGGGCGACCTATGGAGGGGGGTTAGTGTGAGGGGGATTGAACCCAACGCCGTCGTGGGTGCTTTAGTTAAGGTCTCTAAGATGGGTATTAGACTAATGTGGACGGCAGACGAGGATTCAACGGCATATGCAATATATTCACTGGCCTCCATGGGTAATGGAGGGATTAAGGTTGTGGGGGTTAGGAGGAAGGATTCCGTCAAGGACCTCCAAGTATCCCTGCTGGCAACCCTACCCGGGATAGGGGTTAAGAGGGCTGTAAGGCTATTAAAGCTCTATGGTACGCCGCTGAACGCCCTAAACAACTATAGGCAGTGGCCGCTTAGGCTGAATGGCCTAAGCCCAGCCATTATGGCGTCTATAAGGAGGGTGTTGGAGGGCAGGTTTAATGAGGGTTCAGGCACATTAACAGGCAGTAATGCTTAATTCCACATAATGCACAGGCCCATGTGAGGGTTAGTAAGGATAGGCTTGTGGCCGAGGCCAGGAGGCTGACGGACATTTCGGCATACGTCGAGTATGTTAAACCAATCATAGGCCAGGTCAGGGCTAGGGGTGATGAGGCCATTTACGAATTTACAGAGAAGTTCGATGGCGTTAAGTTAAGTAAACTGGAGTTGACGCGGAGTGAACTTGAGGCTGAGGCATCTAGGATTAGTAACGATGCTGCGCGCGCAATAGATTTGGCGATGGAGTCGATTAGGAGGTATCATGAGGCCCAGCTTCCCAGGGGCTTCGAGGAGGAGTATATGGGTTTAGTGAGGGGTATCAAATGGACGCCCATTGGGCGTGTGGGGATCTACGCACCCAAGGGCTACTTCTCAAGCCTACTAATGTCCGCCATACCGGCTAAGGTGGCTGGAGTCGGCGAAATCATAGTTGCGACGCCGCCAAGTAAGGGCTCTTCACTAGTGAGCCCTGAGGTCGCCTACATTGCCGTTAAGTTGGGGTTAAGGGTCTTCACCATAGGCGGCGCCCAGGCAGTAGCCGCATTAGCCTATGGAACGGGGTCGGTACCTAAGGTTGATAAGATTGTAGGCCCAGGCAACGTATATGTCCAGGCCGCTAAACTGGCAGTGGCCGGGGCCGTGGGTATTGATGGCGTTGAGGGGCCTACAGAACTGGTCACATGCGCCAAGCCTGGATTTAACCCAACACTGGTCGCCCTCGACCTGGCTGCCCAACTTGAACACAACTCGGCCCTTGGAATAATACTGACGTGGGATGAAGGCTATTTAATCAGGCTTGAGGCAGAGGTCGGTAAGCTGACTCAGGCCCAATACCTATCGAGCCTGGTTAATGGGCCTGGCGAATGCATAGATCTAATTAATGAAATAGCCCCCGAGCACGTATCCCTATGGGGCCTTGATGAATATGCAGGCGGGATCACCAACGCAGGGGCTGTATCAATATCAGTCCCATCAGCATTAATAGATTATGCGGCGGGCCCAAACCACATACTTCCAACAGGAGGCTCAGCCAGGGGGGGGGGGGGGGTAACGGTCCTAGACTTCATGAAGCCCATATTCTACGTTAGGCATGTTAGCGTTGATTCGGCGTTGGTTAATGCTGCGTCGCTGCTAGCCCTAATGGAGGGCTTCAGGGCTCATTCAGAGTCCTTGAGGAGGTGGATTATGAGGTAGATTCACCCCTCTCAGGCCTACGCTTCCTCTCCCTACTCCTACGCACGCCCTTAAGTATCGACTGGTAGACCTTATCCATGGCCTCCTTAACCGCTGAGACAGGGTCATAGGCCATTGCAGAGGCTGTATGGAGCCTTTGCCTATCCTTAAGCCTGACCGAAACCTCAAACCTCCTTCCAGAGTCCCTTGACCTCACATCTATCTTAAAGTCTATAACCTCAACTAGTTTAGCTATCTTCTCCAGGTGGTTGTTGACAACCCTCTCTATCAACGGCTTCATAGAGTCGTCTATCTGTAGCTTAGCCGTCAGGGGTTGTTTAACCTTCCTCGAATCCATGTATGCCTTCAACACGTCACTCCCAGACAACACCCCAACAACACTCCCTGAATCGTTGACGACGACGAGGCCCGTCACGCGCCTTGAAACCATTTCATCAATTGCCTTTGCCAGATTATCCTCAGGCCTTATTGAATATACATTAGTGCTCATTACGTTGCCCACGGGGGCTGCTAAGAATTCCTCCTCCCCAGAAACCTCACCCCTCCTACTCCTCCTTGGTATGGACACGTAATATATCTTTTCTATTAGGTCTGTTAACGTTATTATGCCGACAAGCCTATTGCCGTCAACAACAGGGAGCCTACCTATGCCGTGCTTAACCATTATCCACCTAGCCCTGGCGACGTCGTCGCTGGGGCTTATTATTATTGGCGGATTAGCCATGTATTCAGAAACCTTTAAGCCACTAACATAGCCCTCAATGGCCTTGAGTAGGTTAAACCTAGGTATTATGCCTATAAGCTTCCCCGACTCATCAACGACAGGATATTCCCTCAACCTGACTTCATAAAACCTCCTAACCACGGTATCCAGATCCATGTTGAGGGTCAGTGAGTGGGGAGGTAGCATTACTGAAGACACCCTGGAGCCCAATGGCGCCCTCCTCCTAAGAAGCTCCCTATAGTCCACTACGCCCACAAGTTTACCCCTCTCATTGGTAACGGGCGCTGTATGTATTTTAGCGTCCTTCATCTTAGGTATCACTGAGGATAACCTGTCATTGGGCTTAACCACTATTGATGCCTCCTCTATAAGCCCCTCAATCACCTGCATCCCCATGGGATTTGGGGCTGCGGCTAAATAAACGTTAAGTCGCCTTAACCAGCTGAGCATTACCCATGAATTTTGTTAAATGTTGCGGAATAACATGGGATGTAGATAAAATTTATTTAGCCTGGGAAGAGCCTTAAACCATGAAGTTTGCGCTTAAGTGTAGTCCAGGGCAGCAGATACCTAGGCGCAGCGGTAGGGTTGCAATAATTGGCGCTGGGCCTGCAGGCCTTGGTGCTGCCGGCCACTTAATATGCAGGGGCTATGAGGTTGATGTATATGATAGGATGCCTGAACCGGGAGGCATGATGCTCTTCGCAATACCCAACTGGAGGTTGCCGTGGAGTAACGTTAGGGCTGGGGTTGATGAACTTAGGAAGCTTGGCGTAAACTTCTTCACGGGGGTTAAGGTGGTTTGCGACGAGGAGCATCAGATAGAGGGTGACCAATTCGTTAGGAGTAAGGTCCATCTGGAGGAGTTGATAGATAGGTATGATGCAGTAGTCATAGCCACTGGAACGTGGGAGTCGAGGCGCCTAAACATACCTGGTGAAAACCTAAACGGCTCATACCTAGCCCTAGACTACTTATTTAGAATATATGCAAGCCAACACGGCTACCTGCCTAAGAGTGAGGTCTTTAAGACAGGCCTAAGATCAATGGTTGTTGGCGCTGGTTTAACTGCCGTTGACGCCGCCATAGAGTCCCAGATGGAGGGCGCTAAGGAGGTTTACCTATCGTACAGGAGGACTATAAATGAGGCGCCTGCAGGTAAGGCTGAAATAAATAGGCTTATACAAAGGGGCGTTAAGCTAATGGAGCTTACACTACCTGTCGAGGTCCTTGGTAAGGAACATGTTGAGGCCGTTAAGCTGATTAGGATGAGGCTTGGTAAGCCCGATGCCTCAGGTAGGCCAGCCCCAGAACCTATACCTGGTTCAGAATTCACGGTGGCAATAGACACGCTGATAGCCGCAATAGGTGAGGTAGCCACGCCACCGATGGTTAAGGAGTGCTGTGGGATATTGCTGAGGCACAATAGGACTATAGATACGGACCAGTTTGGCAGAACAAAGAGGGTTGGCGTCTTTGCGGCGGGAGATGTCACTAATGGACCCACGTTGATAGGTAAGGCATTGGCCCACGGCATGAGGGTTGGGCAGTATGTTGAATCGTTCCTTGAGGCTGGGGGCAAGAAGGGGAGTAGCTGGAGGCAGTCCTAAGCCTCGCCATAGGCCCTATCTCCAGCGTCGCCAAGCCCAGGCACTATAAACCCCCTCTCATTCAGCTCAGGGTCTATTGAAACTAGGTATATGTCGACGTCGGGGTATTTTGAAAGGACCCTATCTATAGCATACCTAGTGCCTATCGCATGGACTGTCAATATGCGCTTCGGGGTTCCATGCCTATAGACTAGGTTTAGGGCAGTCAATATTGTTGAGCCCGTCGCCAACATTGGGTCGACGACTATGACTATGTTGTCGCGGCTTATTTTAGGTATCCTGTAGTAGCCAACCTCAATGTCGAAGTCCAGTGAACCCAACTTATGGGTCTCCTCAACCCTCCTTGCGCTTATGACGCCTATTTTGGCTGCTGGGAAAACCTTTAGGAGGCCCTCAACCATGGGCATTGCGGCCCTAAGTATCTGGACTATTATAACCTTGTCAAGGTCCTTAATCCTAACCCCCTTAGCCTTGACGCCAAGGGGCGTCTCAACCTCAACAGTCTCCGTTTCAAAGGATTTAACAATCTCATAGCCCATTAATCTACCTAACCTAACTAAACCCTTCCTAAACTCAATCTGCTTAGTATTCCTATCCCTAAGCATCGTCAATATGTCTTGGGCCAATGGGTGGTCAATTACTACGACCCTGCCCATCGTCGAAGCTCCTTAGAAACTTTTAAATAGGTTACGTTAATTAGCACCCCAATATAGGGTTTATGATGGGTAAAGTCGTCTTATCGACGGTTAAGCTCCCTGAGGATTCATTAAAGGCCCTTTCAAACCTTGCCGAGGTCTATGAGTTGCCCAACCTGTCGGAGAGGGGGCTTGAGGAGGTTGTGCCCAGGGTTAACGTGTTGATGTGCTGGTGTTCAAGGGAGTTTGACCTGGCTAAGTGGATTAGCAGGATGGCTAACCTAGAGGTTATTCAAACATTTTCAGCCGGCGTAGACCACCTCCCATATGGTGTAATACCAGGTAAGGTTAGGATATTCAGCAACGCAGGCGCCTATTCAGAACCCGTCGCGGAGCATGCATGGGCCATGATACTGGCCCTGGCCAAGGGAGTGTATTCAAGGACCATGGATAGGCATACCTACCTAAATGACCCGGCATACTCGCCTAGGAGGATTACCGGGGCAAACCTGCTAGTCCTTGGAACTGGGGGTATTGGTAGGGAGGTTGCTAGGATTGGTAAGTTGGCCTTCAGAATGCATACAATAGGCGTCAATAGGAGTGGTAGGCCTGTCGAATACTTCGACGAGGTTTACCCATCATCTAGGCTTAGGGAGGCCTTACCTAAAGGCGACGTTGTCGTAATAGCGCTGCCCCTGAATAAATACACTAGGAGGCTGATAGGTAGGCAGGAGCTTGAGCTACTGCCTAGGGGGGCTATAGTGGTTAATGTGGGGAGGGGTGATGTGGTTGATGAAGAGGCCCTATATGAATTCCTAAGCAGGAGGCGTGATGTGAGGTTCGGCACAGACGTATTCTGGGACTATGGGCAGGGCGAGTCATTTACAACGAAAACACCCCTACTCAGCCTACCGAACTTCCTGGGGACACCCCATGTTGCTGGAGGGGCCCAGCGTGAGGTTGCTGAGAATGCAGTAAGGATTGCGGTTAACAATGTTTTAAGGTATTTGAGGGGTGAGGCGCCTTTAAACGAGGTTGATAGGTCTGACTACATTTGATTAATGAACTGGTCAAGGAGCTGGATCCTCTTAGCTGGGTGTGGATGATCCATCAGCATCTCCTCCCAGAAGCGCACCTTGTAATGCCTCCAGTAGTCGATCAATGATTCAACATCATCCTCAGGAACCTCATCATAACTCCTGGGTAGTGGTGAGAAGAATAGCATATGGCTGAAGCTAGTCGTAGCCTTACTCTTAATAACCTTACTAATCCTGGGGTCTGTGCTTAGGTATATTTTAGCTAGGGCCCTCTGCAGGTTGTGTGCACCACCAGGTACTGTTAATGCCGAATTAACGTCGGCATAGGCCTCGCGCATCCTGTTTAGGGCTAGTAGGAATAGGTTGAATATGAAGCTCACAGCCAGCAGCACCATGCCTATCAACATCATTAAGGCAGGCGCATTCTCATCCCTACCACCCCAGCCCCATGAGCCAAACCAGCCGCTAATCCACATGCTGTAGCCCAGCCAATATATTAAGGCTGGTATTAGGCCTATGAACATTAGGAACTCAACATCCCTGTGCCTAAGGTGCCCAAGCTCATGGCCCAATACGGCCTTGAGCTCATCCTTATTCAAAATCCTCAATAATGGCGTAGTTATGGCAACCCTCTTACCCGCAATGGGGCTTCCGTAGGCGAAGGCGTTTGGGAAGTTAACATTAGCCACATATACCTTAGGCGTCTCTATACCGTTACTCCTGGCAACCTCATCAACGAGGCTTACTAGCCAACCGTACTGTGGGTCGTTTGGGTCAACCTCCCTTGTATGGTAAATTGCGCCTATCATATATGGGCCGAAGAGCCACTGGATAATATCTATGAAGAGTATGAATATTAGCGTCCCAGTTACGGCATATGCGCTGTAGACTATGGAGCCTGTCACGAGGCTTAGGAGCCCAAGTATTATTGCGAGGCCAAGGCCTATTATAAGCAGTGCAACGCCAGCCATGCTTAGCCTAAGCTTCACCAACGCCCAATTCATAGCCTCAACAGCCATTGGGGTTAAATAAACCTTACTCACATGCTGTAAATGCGCAATGGTGGCATGTTTAAAAATAAAGGTGGAGTATGGGTCTATGGAGCTCTTCAAAAATGAGCTTATTAAATCCATACTGGCTAAATACAGGGATGTTTGGGCCATAGACTACGCATTAAGCCTACTTGAATGGGACCTAGAGACCTACATGCCTAAGGATGGCTCAACGTATAGGGGCCTGGCGAGGGCCCAGCTTGAGACTGTTAAGCAGAGGTTTATGCTTGAGATAGCGCCATTGGTTGATAAGGTTAATGAAGCAGACTTGAATGAGTATGAGAGGGGCGTTGTGAGGGTCCTGAAAAGGGAGTTGAAATACTACACAAAGATACCTCCAGAGCTGCTTCAAGAGTTCAATAAGGCGACTGTTGAGGCTACAATGGCTTGGAGGGAGGCTAAGGCTAAGGCAGACTTCTCAATATTTAAACCCCACTTGGACAAGGTTGTTGAACTACTTAGGCAGATAGCCTATAAGCTAGGCTTCGAAAACCACCCATATAACGCCCTCCTAGACCTATACGAGGAGGGCTTAACGATAAACGACCTGGACCCACTCTTCAACAGCCTAATACCTGGCCTAAAGTCCATCCTTGAGAAGGTTAGGTCAGGCGGATACTTCCCCGAGAAGCACCCGTTGGAGGACGTTAAGTACAATGTTGAGGACATGAAGGCTATTAACGAGGAGGTTGCCTTCAACATACTTAAAATGCCCAGGGAGAGGTTTAGGATAGATGTATCGCCGCACCCATTCACAATAGGGATATCTAGGGGTGATGTAAGGATAACTACCAGGTATGAGGGGGTTGACTTCAGGTCAACGCTATTCTCAACAATACACGAGTCAGGCCACGCACTTTACGAACTACAGATAGATGAGGCATTTGAATCAACGCCGCTGGCCAGGGGTGCATCAATGGGCTTCCACGAATCCCAGTCTAGGTTCTGGGAGAACATCATAGGTAGGTCCAGGCCCTTTGTTAAGCTGATATACCCCGTGTTGAAGGCTAGGTTAAGCTTCCTCACAGGCTATGGTGAGGAGGACTTATACAGGTACTTCAACGTAGTTAGGCCTAGTTTAATCAGGGTTGATGCAGATGAAGTAACCTACAACCTCCACATAGCGGTCAGGTACGACTTGGAGAAGAGGCTTATCGAAGGCTCAATGAATACGTCAGACCTACCTGAAGCCTGGAACACGCTAATGGACAAGTACCTGGGCATTAGGCCTAGGAATGATGCTGAGGGCGTATTGCAGGACATACATTGGAGTGGGGGTTCAATAGGCTACTTCCCAACATACACGCTAGGTAACGTGATAGCCGCCTCAGTCCTAGACTCAATGATGAGGGATATTCCGGTCTACGACGATGTTGCTAAGGGCGACTTCGCCAGGATTAAGGCGTGGCTAAGGGATAGGATACATAGGTGGGGTGCGTTATATAGTCCAAGGGAGTTGTTGAGGAGGAGCCTTGGCGATGACCACTATGATCCAAGCCACCTGTTGAATTACCTAAGGGCCAAGTTCATTGACCTGAAGTACTAGCAGGCTCCGCAACGCCCCCAGGATTCCCAACAACCTCAGGTTTAACAGATGCCACATCGTCGGGTCTTTTGCCTAGGACTACGAACGATATGAATTTGGCTAATGGCCTAGTCTCACCTATGATGACTACGTCACCCTCCTTAACGCTTATGCAGGGTGGGAGGTGTGCGTGTATCTTCCTACGCCTCCTCTCATACCTCTTATACTTAGGCACGTAGTGCAGCCACTCGTGGAGCACAACCACCTGCCCCATGTATACGCTGACGACCCTACCCTCAATAACCTCACCCCTCACCTTAACATGCCCATGCCACGGGCACCTCGGATCATTACACACAGCCCTGGGTGGGAGGAGCCATGGTATGCCGACGTGCTTAACCCTAACCTTCTCACCATTAGGCAGCATTATGGCCTCCCCTGGCCTAGGCCTCTCCTTAAGCTCTAGCGTAACCCAATTAGGCATATTAACCACCACTACTTGGCTGCTATATGTAGCGTCGACTTAGTTGCCTTAAGGCCTGGCTCACCATGCTGCACTATCTTTGTTGTTAATGCGAATTCCCCTAGGTAATGGCCTATGTGCCATGGGGAAATGGGCACCGGTATGAATGTTATGCCGTTGTAGACCTGTATCGTTAACCCAACCATCTCGGGGAGTATTATCATGTCCCTGCAGTGGGTCTTTATCGGAATCTGCTTACCAGTCTTAGCCATAACCTCCTTAGCCCTCCTAACCTTCTCGAGGAGCTGCCTATGGCAGGGTTTAAGGCCTCTCCTTAGGCTCCTCCTCTGCCTGGCTGGTAGGAGCTTTATGAACTCCTCCATCGGCATCTTTAACAGTTCGTCAAGGGTGAACCCCCTGTATCTGAAGCTCTTCCACTCCTCCTGGGGTATCGGCTTAGGCATTAGCCAACCCTTCCTACCAGCCTCAGCCCCCTCCTCCTCAACAGCAGGCGGCGCAGCCTCCTCAGCCTTAGCCGCTGGCTTAGCCTCGGCAGTGGGCTTAGCCGCCGCCTTGGCCTCAGCCTTGGCCGCGGGCTTTGTCGCAGCCTTAGTCTCAGGCTTCTTAGACATCAACCACGCATCGGGCTGGGCTTTATAACCTTTACCTAATCGTTTCGGCAGGACTACGGCTAATGGCTATGCTTAAATATCCCCAACAACCAGGTTAATTAATGCTTGTTGATGCCCATGTGCACTTATACGAATTCGATGAGAAGAGTTTAGAGGAGTTTAAAGACATAATACTTGTATCCGTCTCCGAGGACCTAGACTCATCACGCAGGGTTATCAGGCTGAGCGAAGAGTACAGCAACGTCACCCCATGTGTAGGCCTCCACCCGTGGAACGTTGATAAGAGGCCTATGGGTGAGGTTGATGAAATATTGAGAATTATCGAGGGCGGCGATGTGAGGTGTATTGGTGAGGTTGGCTTAGATTTAAGGTTCGTGCCTGAGACCATTGATAGGCAGAGGGAGGTGTTTTCAAGGTTCCTGGCAATGGCTAGGGAATATGACGCCGTCTTAAACATACACTCGCCAGATGCGTGGAGGGAGGCGTTCAACATGGTGGTTAAGGCAGATTTAGATAAGGCAATATTCCACTGGTATACAGGCCCCCTAGACCTACTTGAGGAGATTGCATCCCAGGGATATTACATAACCGTGAACGCCGCTGTTAAGATTCAGGAGAAGAGTAGGAGGGTTGTGGAGAAGGCCCCTTTAAGCATCATTTTAACGGAGAGTGATGGGCCATATAACTACAGGGGCCTTGTATTAAAGCCAACCATGGTTAAGGACGCGTTATCAGAAGTTGCTAAGATTAAGGGGGTTAGCCAGGATGATGTGGAGTACACGGTATACTATAACTACACTAGGTTATTTAAATAGTCGGAGTCCTATATAGCATATGGGTAATACTTAATAGCTTAAGTCGATAGCCTAAATATGCAGAGGGCTGAGTATAGGGAATTGAATGTTAGGGCTATGTTAGGTGGCATGTTTGGCTGGATGGTTGACGTATATGATTTAACATTGGTATTATTCATAGCGTCTATCATAGGTAAGGCATTCTTTCCGCCAACAAACCCGATAGCAATGCTGCTTTACGTATTCGCAACCTATTCGCTAACCCTGCTGGCAAGGCCACTTGGAGGCGTAATATTCGGTCATGTGGCTGATAGGGTTGGCAGGAGGATAACAATGGTCATAACACTCCTAGGCCTTGGATTATCCTCAGCCGCAACAGGCATATTACCAACATATGCTGAGTGGGGCCTACTGGCAACGGTGCTCTTCGTACTACTTAGGCTTATTGTAGGCATATTTGTGGGTGGTGAGGTGTCTGGCTCACATTTAATAGCCATTGAAAGTTCATCACCCAGGTTTAGGGGGTTTGTGAGCGGCGTTATTGAAAGCGGCTACTATTGGGGCTATGCCCTAGCCGCATTCACCTTCGCCCTACTCTCATCCTACTTCGGTAAAAACTTCGCAACATATGGGTGGAGGTACGCATTCCTGGTAGGGCTTGCTGTTGCTGTTGTGGGCATTTTAATAAGGCTTGTTGTCGAGGAGCCTGAAATATACGTTGACGTTAAGCGCTCAGGTAGAATACCTAGAGTCCCCATAGCTCAGCTGTTCAGGGAGCAGGCGTCTGATGCGTTAAAGGCACTACTACTCCTGGCAGGCATCTTCTGGGTTGCCTACGCCACATTGGGCTACATGCCAACGTACCTCACCACCGTTTTGAAAATGCCCAGGTCCATGGCCTTCTGGGGGTTAACCTACGCATCGTTGATAGGGGGTGTTTTAACCATAGTTGGCGGCGTCGTCAGCAACTACCTTACAAGGCGTGGGGCATTCACAATACTTTCACTAATAGGCATAGCGCTCGCATATCCACTAACCCTGGGGCTTGCTGGGTCAAATTACTGGGCATTCGTAGCCTCGGCAGGCGTTTTAATCAGCGTCATGGGGACTGGAGGCATAATGCTTGCGTATCTAAGTGAACTATTCCCAACGAGGTTTAGGGGGAGTGCCGTAGGATTCCTGTGGAATATGGCGTCTATAGGGGCTATTGGGGCATTATTAACGGCCCCAATCATCGTTGCCGTGCTTGGCCCAATAATAGGCTACGTACTACTCCTCATAATCGGCTACGACGCATCACTCGTGGGTGATGCATTAACAAGGGATAGGACTGGGGTAGATTTAGCCAAACTGCAGTAGCTTTAAACGCCGGTTAAGGGGGTTTAGGCGTGATGAGGGGATTTTAAATGATTGGTGATTAGTGGTGACACGGCTGACTAAGGGCCATAAGGCCTAACACACTTAACCTCCAACCCAACGCCAGCATAATGGGGGAGTACGTTACGTATAGGGAGTGTGGAGTCGAATTCTATGCGCCAGACCTATCTAAATATATTGCAGGTGGTAGGGTTGAACCTGCCTGGGCACCAGTATTCTACAACCCGGCAATGGTTAACAATAGGACGATATCTGTTATGGTTGTTAGAGGCTATCTTAGGGAGAATGAAGACGCCACGCTGTGTGAGCCATTTACAGGGACCGGCATTAGGAGCCTGAGGTACGCCGTGGAGGCTGGGGTTAAGAAAATCATCGCAGGCGATATAGATGATAGGGCTGTCGAATTAGCTAAAATGAACGTCGACAGGCTTGGCTTAAGAGACGTGGTTGAGGTTGTTAGGGATGATGCAAACGCCCTAATACCAAGGGTTAGGTGCGACATAATAGACATAGACCCATACGGAACCCCTGCACCATACCTACAGGCCGCGCTACGCTACATCAAGCCCAATGGACTAATATGCGCCACAGCCACAGACCTAGCAGTCCTCCAGGGCTCATATCCCGATAAGGCTGTTAGGAGGTATGGCTTCAAACCCATGAGGGGGCCTATCTCGAGGGAGGTTGGGTTAAGGGGCCTGCTAGGCTTCATAGCTAGGGAGGCCCTGAAGAATGACAGGGCCATAAGGCCAATATTAGCCTACTGGGAGGGCCACTACTTCAGGGTATGTGCAGTGGTAGATAGAGGTAGGGGCGAGGCTAGGGGTAATGTGAGGGAGCTTGGCTACGCATACCTAAACCCGGGAAGCCTAGAGAGGGGCTTCAAGAGGGGCTACCCATACGTTAGGGGGGTTGGCAATGTGGAGTTTGCGGGGCCCATATGGATTGGCCCCCTGGGTGACCTAGACTTCATACTCAATTTAAATCCACTGAATGACTGTGAGCGTAGGGCATTCGAAATAATCGACGCGCTGATCAACGACCTATCCCCAATACCATTATACTACCTCACAAGTGAGGTCGGTAGGGTCATTAAACATACCCCAGGCCTAGGCAGGTTAATTAGCCTGCTTAGGGGCATGGGCTATGAGGCCTATAGGACGCACTTCAGCGAGGTTGGCTTCAAGACTGATGCTGAGCCAGGCGTAATAATTAGGCTTGCTAAGGAGGCCTAGCGCCTTTTAGGGAAGGTTTATTAGCCTTAAGTTGATTCAGGCCCTATGAGCATTAGGCTTGAGGTTAAGATAAGGTCGATACCTAAGGATCCGAGGAACCTACTACTATTGTCATGCCCTGAACCAAGCCTGGCATCCGTCGTGGCCACGGAGTACATAATTGATTCGCTTAAGATGGCTGAAATAGGGGCTATCAGGATTAGGGGCATTGAACCTGCAGTAACCGTGATAGATGGCGTTGCGAAGCTTCCACATAGGCTATTCTACTCACAGGATGCGGGGCTGATAGTGGTTAGGCAACACATACCGATACCAATGGCCGCCTACAGGGAGTTCCTGGAGAAGGTCATTTCCTGGGCTGAGGAGAATGGCATACAGAGGGCTGCATGCCTATCCACGATGAGTTCCCTAGGCCCCAGTGAAAGCGACAACATATACTTCGTGACCGACGAATACACGGCCCCAAGCCTAGTAAACCTGGGGCTAACCCCGCTCAGGGAGATGGTTGTTGTTGGCGTCGAGGCAGAGTTCCTCGACGTAGTCATGTCGAGGGGCACCATGAGCGGTATGGTTATTTTCGCCGAATCCAAACTATTAACAGCCATAAACAACCTTTTGAGGAGCGGTAAAGTATCCTCATACAGGGACATAACGTTCATACTTAACCAGACGCTCGGGCGCTATGGCCCAGACGTAACGGCCGCCGTGAAGCTCGTTAAGGCTGTGGGCAAGCTGATAGGTAAGGAAATCCCCGTGGATAAGCTTGAGGAACACGCCTCAAAGTACTCATTCCTGGTTGAGAAGGGTGTTGAGGAGTGGGTTAAGAGGGCTGCCGAGGCTGAGGTTACGACGGCCACAGGCCAGCCGTTGATAATGTAGGTGGCTTACGGCGGCGATTAACCTTAAAATGCCTAATTTAGCCTAGGCAATATGGATATTAAGGAGGCCCAGGAGTACATCAGGAAGGCTTACTATGAGAGGGATTCTAAAAGGGGCCTATACGCAACCTTCACCTGGCTTGTGGAGGAGGTTGGCGAGTTGGCGGATGCCATACTTAAGGGCGATGATAAGGCTAGGGAGGAGGAGTTGGCCGACGTATTTGCATGGCTCCTGTCAGTGGCCAACCTGCTGAACATAGATGTTGAGGATGCCTTCAGAAGAAAGTACATTGAGAGGGGGCCGCCAGTTTAATCAAATTAACAGCCCTTTCAACAACCCTGCCAACCACTATAACTGACGGATTCTCAACAGCCAAGCCGCATGAGGCTAGCTTGCCGAGGTTCGTTATTACGCACCTAGACCCCTCCATATAGGCCCTGGTGACTATGGCCACAGGCGTATCTTCGCCCAAGCCCCCTTCAATAAGCTCCCTAGCTATCCTACAGGCCTCCGAAGCCCCCATCAGAACGACTATTGTGTTCACGGCCTTGGCCAATGCCCTGAAGTCAACCATCCTAACCCCCTTAGATGGATCCTCCCTACCCGTTGCTATGGCGACGCTGCTGGCAACCCCCCTGAGGAGTATTGGTATTAGGTATTGTTCAGGCGCAGCTATTGCGCTCGTAACCCCTGGAATAACCTCACACGGAATACCCCTCGTAAGGAGGTATTCACACTCCTCAAAACCCCTACTGAAGACCATTGGGTCACCCCCATGGAGCCTGGCTACAACCTTACCCTCCCTAGCCCTCTCGAAGAGCAGTTGGTTAATTTCAGGCTGCTCCATCGTGTGCCTGCCAGGCTCCTTACCAACGTAGATTAGTTCAGCACCCCTCTTAGCGTAGTTGAGGATCTCCAATGGAATCAACCTATCGTAGACAACCACGTCGGCCTCGGCCAAGGCCCTAATAGCCTTAACCGTAACTAGGCCTGGGTCACCTGGCCCAGCGCCTATTATGTAGACCTTACCCACATTAAACATATATTCCACGCATTTAAATAGGCGGCTGTGCAATGCATTAAGCAGTAGGCCTGGGACATACCTACTATGGCTTAGGGTTAGTAGGCCTATCAGCATTAGGGTTGGGGCCCTAGGCCTGGTTAAACTGGGTCCAGGCGACTACATTTACGTTGGGTCGGCTGGCCTTGGGTTGGCAAGGAGGATTTGCAGGCATGTTAAGCTGGCCAGAGGCCTTGGGGGTAGGGTTAGGTGGCATGTGGATTACCTGTTAACCAACCCTATGGTTGAGGTTAAGGGCGTTTTAGTGGTTGAAGGCGTGTTGATTGAACATGAGGTGGCCATGTTAATGTACTCGACGGGTGTTGGTAAAGCTGCGGCGCCCAGGTTTGGCTCAAGTGACTGTAAATGCCCAACACACCTATTCAAAGCCAATGTAAACGAGGTGTTGGGCCTCCTTTCAAAAAGGTACAGCATTAAACTATACAGGTTTGCTGAGGATAATCCGCAGTGATGCCTTCATCAGCTTTCAGCTACATTTCGTCGAAGTCCACCTTCTCGTTAATTATGCTTTCCAAGACGTCCAACGTGCCTAGGTACGTTAAGTCCGTTAAATATACCTCAACCCTATCCTTAATGCTCCAGGGCTCAACATAGGTTAGTAGTGTCCTTGGGGCGTTGAAAGGCTTACCCATCGTTGAAGCGACGTCAACGCCCACTGTTAGGTGGTTTGCAGTGGGTAGGATTACTATATCCATTTCACCAGCCCCAACCGGCTCGCCATATAGCTTTTCGCCAAGCTTAGCCTTATCAACCCTCATCTTCAATATTGCAGGCCTCTTGGTTACGAAGCCGTACGCGTCCATTATCGAGACTGCCGGGTGTGTATGCCCCATGACCATTAGTTCCGCGTCCTCGAAGTAGGATTTACTCGGCTTCGAATTTCCATGGAGTAGTACCGCCCTCCTACCCTCAAGTACTGTTAGGAAGCCCCTACTGTCGTAGAGCTTCACGTTCCTTAAGTTGAGCTTCTCTAGGATTGATGGTAGTCCGCCGTCGTGGTTGCCTTGAATCAACACAACCTCATTAAACCTTGCCGAGAGCCCCTCCAGGAACCTCTTAACCTCAACCGCCGACTCCTGTATGTATGGTATTTCATGCTTTACATCGCCAAGCACCACAACTCCCCCAGCCCCCTCCTCCTCAGCCCACTCAACTATGTTTCCCAGGAGCCTATCGGTCTGGCTGGGTATCCTAACACCCTTCTCCCTTAACTCGACCTCGAGCCCGACGTGTGTGTCGGCTACTATAAGCCACCTCTCCCCCTCAATCCTTGCTGAAATACCCCTCCTATCAGGCATTATATGTGTTAGCGCCTGAGAATCTTATTTTAACCTTACCCGGTGGTCAGCGCTTTGAACCGTCATCAATGGCAGCCCATCATGGGCTAGATCCGTTGTTCATCACCAGGCCTAACCCCCACCACCCTTTAAATACCTCCCCTCAGCATCCTTGATAAGCCTCATCAACCTGCGTACTGTTAGGTAGGCCCTATATTCGTTAAGCGCGTCAGGGTTCAGGTAGGGCCCCTTGGTAATGTGCCTGGGCCTCCTTACGCCGTAGGCCTCTTTGAAGGCGTCTATGAGCATTTCAGAGTACCTCAACGTAGCCCTAATCCAAGGCGCATCACCCCTAACAACCCTCCTGAGGAACCTGCCGTAGGCCATGTTAAGCCTGGCAGACCCCAGTGGTTCTGTTAAGGCCACCTTAACCTCGCGGTAATACTCCTCGTCAAGGGGCCTTTGGGCTAAGACCCTCCTAACCGCAGCCTCCAACGCACGCCTATCAACATTGGCCAACACCTCCCTAACCAGGGTTAGTGGATGTAGCCTAAGTAGCGCCGATAACTTGAATAAGTCCATCGGCCTGGAGCCATAGGCATTCCTCAAAACGCCCCAATACTCATAGGTTAAGGGATTATACGCATAGTTTACTAAAGTACCCTTCCTGGCGGCCTCCGCGACCTTCCTCATGTATTCTGAGGCTAATTCCCTTAGGTTTGTTGAATCCAGGACGAATGCCTTGATTAGAGGTATGGCGTATGCGTTAACCCTCCCATACCTACTATACCTATATTCAATACCTGGGCCCGGCGAAGCCCCAGCTACCCTAATCCTAGCGGCATGCCTCACAATACCCCTCCCCTCCTCCCTAAGCCTACTGAATGTGGATTCGATAAGCCTTAGCGTTAATCCGCTGGGCCTATAGATGCTGAATACCCTGGACTTCAGGGCGTTCGTATAGTTGACCCACCAGGGCGATGCTATATGCCTTGAAGCCTCCATAAGCCCCTCAAGCCTATTTAAATCAACCTCTAGAAGCCCCATCTGCCTCAACACCTGTAGTGCCCTCATGTTGAGGGACAGCGCTGACGCTATTATGGATGCAATATTGATGTAGTCGCCCCTGGGCGGTACTACATTATTTCTAATCAACGCCTCACCCCCAGCCTCAAGCATCCTCAAAACAACCCTCCTGACATTCCTGGATGTTAGGTAGTCTAGGGCTAGCCTTATGTTTGGCCTGAGCCTAAAATACCTCGACCTATATTCGCTAATACTCCTGGTGAACCAGTACATTAACCTACGCCTAGCATCCCTAGCATCCAGGATCCCGGCCTCGTAAAGCATGTATATCCTCGCCTCAATCCTCACCAACCTACGCCTCA
>CAYFHR010000008.1:0-17914 GCA_964343155.1 uncultured Thermoproteaceae archaeon
ATTGGTGTTGTTAAGCCCAATGAGGCTGACAGTATGTACGTCATGTGCGTGAATATGCTGTGTACAAGGGCTATGATGCTTAACCTGAGGAAGGATACTGTGTTTGCGAAGGCGTCTAATATGGCTTCTAGGGCTAGGGCTATTGCCAGCTCTGACGCATTAACCTCAGCCCCCTCGAAATACTTCAGGTATGTTAACGAGCTTAGGGAGCCTACGAAGCCCATTATGAAGAGCGCCTCGCCGATGATGAGCATGGGTTTAGATGCAAGTATTGAGAAGTGTGGGTTAAGTGAAGCTACAGGTACTAGGCCCCAGTTCATTATCATGAGGCCGAAGCCCACGAAGGTTACGGGGAACCATGCAGAGACGAGGGCGTCAGCCCTATAGCCCAGCCTAGCCCTATTTACAGCCTTCAATACTAGGGATAGTACAAGTAGCGTGAATCCGAAGAGCATAGCCATTGGGAAGGCCCACATAATCCACTGGTCGCTGATAGAACCCTCGTAAAACACCCTACCCCACGGTAGAATGGGCTTAAACAAGTCCACTCCAAAGACCTCGCCACTCTGAAGTATTGAGAAGACTATCGCCCATGCGCCGGCCATAGCAAATATCAACCCCCAATCAGCCGAATTTTCAGAGAACATCGCCTTAAACACGGGGTTTGAGCCCCTGTACCTAAGCTTATTCATAAGTAGGCCCACCACGAGTAGGATTGCCCCATGGCCCAGGTCTGGGAACATCCAGCCGAAGAATATTGGGAATAGTATTGCCGTTAGCGGCACTGGGCTAAGCTCACTATAGCCCGGTATGCCGTACATGTACGCTATCTTCCTGAATGCCTTAACCAGGGCCGGGTAATCCTCATACGTCGGCGCCTCATGTACGTTAAACTCGCTTAGCTGGATAATCTTAGAATTCCTCCTCACCCTAGCATCAACGGCTAGTGCAGTCAATGTTTCATATAGGAATCTTTCAAACCTCTCAACATTCCTCTCAAGTACAAAGCCCCTTATCGTGGCAACGTCGCTAATACCCCTAGACTCACTTATAGTGTAGTTGCAGGACTCATCATGCTGCCTGGTGAACTCCTCAACCTCAGCCTTCAATTCGCTCAACTTACCCTCAACCATAGCCAACTCCCTGTTGACTATGTTTAACGCCGCTTCGATGTCCTGCAAATGTTCATTAGGTATCTTAACCGCGTCCTTAACCTCGCCCAGGTCGCCGAAGGCGAGGTATATCACTGTGCCGTTGCTGAGCTTGATGGCGTACCCTGGAGCCCGTTCAAATACGCTACTGTAGCCCCTGACCACATAGGCCGTGTAGTTAACGTGCCTAAGTGCCATGTTCCTAATGCCCTGCCTTAGGAGTTCCCCATAAACATCCCTAAGGGTCTTCAATATGTTGAGCCTGGCCTCAAGGGCATTAATCTGCCCCATCAACGACTCATATTTATTAGCCATCTCTACGCCCTCATCTATCGTAGAGTTGACGTAAGTCTGTATTACGTCGTCGACTATTTTAGATAACTCAATTATGCTTAACACCAGGTCCCTATTCCTCTCAACTATCGAATAGACCTCCCCCTCAAGGCCCTTGAGGCTCTCCTCAAGCTGCCTAACCCTAGCCTCTATAGATGCCTTATCCATGTTTAGGGGTAGGTCTAGGGGCTTTAGGTCGTAGATCCTTAAAACGTCCTGGACCTGATCCCCCCTCCACGGTGGGTACATTATAATTATGCTTGCTGAATCACGCCCCTCCTCAACGACGGCGTAGGCCGCGTCGCTCAACTGGGCTAGGGCCTTCTCGAAGTCGCCCCTCACTCTTGCTGGGACGTTGACTACGACGTACCTTATATTCTTTAAGGATGCTATATTTCCAAGCTCCAGGAGCCTTAACGTTAACCTAAGCCTATCCAACTCACCCCTAATACCCCTTATTGAATTTTCAAGCTGGCTGACCCTGTCGAAAACCTCACCACCCCTCTTAACCATGCTGCTTAAAAGGTCCTTAAGGCTACTGACCTCTAGGGTAAGTTTAGTGGCCTGACCCTGGCCTACATTAACATATTTAGACAGCCCCCTTGAATACTCTATGAGCTTCCTGGAATTGTCGTAAACCTCGGGGTCGATGGGTGGTGCCGGTAGTTTGGACGGCCTCTTAAGGGGCATGAATACTCCCAGTGAGCCGAGCCTAAAGATGAGCTCCAGCATTGCCGACTTGGGTAGGCTAATCTTATACTCAACGACCCGTTCAATGGGCACGCTGAACCTATATCCCCGGTTTTTTAAGCACTATTTCTAAGGCTCACGGCTGTCCTATTTATATGACTCATGTACTTATCCATGAGGCCCGCCTCACTTACCAATTCACAAACCCTACAAACCTCACCAGACGTTGGGAATCCACAGTACTTACATCTATTGAGCCTGAAGCCCCCCTCGCTAAAGTGCCTGCCCACAATCTTAGCCAACTGGTCCCCGAAGGAGACTATGTTGTACTTCACGTTTGGGTTATCCTCCTCCCACTCATCTATGGTGAATTTGAGGCCATACCTAGGGTTATTGTAGACGAAGGGGCATTCGAAGGTCATTAGGGGTATTCCGTGGTAGTATGCGTATAGTGCAACCTCCTCCTCCCTAACATACCTTAGGGGCTTTATCCTAGGTATGAAGTCCTCAACCTCATTTACCGGCATTGCGCCGAACCACGCGAACCTCTTCACATCGTTGGTCAACACGTTTAAGACGACTGTCTGGGCCTCGTCATCCAGGTTGTGCCCCGTGGCTATTTTAGTTAGTTTAAGTTCCCTACCTATAATATTCATGGCCCTCCTCCTCAAGACGCCGCATATTGTGCACATGTGCGTGTTTAGGCCCTTCTTCCAAAGGCCTTCAGCAACCTCTAGGGCTGATACGCCCAGCAGGTCCTTCAGGGCATAGACCCTGTACTCTATGTTAAACTCCTCGGAGATCCTCTTAACTGCATCGGCACTATTGCTCCTCCTCACGCAGCTGTACGGCTGCCCCTCATCTATGCTGAAGGCAACCAACTCAACATTCCTAGGTATCCTACCCAGCTTCCTCAACTTGCCGAGGATGTACATTAAAACTAGGCTATCCTTACCGCCGCTGATGGCTATGCCAACCCTATCGCCCTCAACAATAAGCCTATACCTCCTTATCGTCTTAACGACGGTGTTTTCGACTAGGTCGAATAGGCAGTTTAGGCATAGGGCCTCCCCACTACTTAACCTCAGGTAGTTTGCAGGCCTAGCCCCACACCTGTCGCATAGCTTAACCATTATTGTTGAGAATAGGCCATAATCCTTTTAACACTTTTGCCCCAGTGAGCATTTAGGTATCCTGAGCCTCATCGAAATAGGCACCACCACAGCGTCGACTACGGCGGCTTCAAGGGGGCTTAAGCCCACTAGGTTAACTAGGCATATTAAGGCTAGGGGCGTGGCGAGTGGGCGTTTATCAACCTTGAGTGAGGCTCCCTTAGCAATATCGAGGGCTAATATGGACATTACATATGGTGGTACTGAAATAAGGGCCAGCCCCAATGGGGCCTGCTTAACCAGGGTTAGCGCCAGGGCCAGCCCAATCGACAATGGCCAGTAGCATAGGCACTCCTCAACGCCAACAGGCGAGGACGCCGCAATGGCTATTGAGGCGAATGGCGGAGCCAATATTAGGGGCAGCTGATTATTGAGGGCAATAGATATTGAAGACGCTATAAGTAGCCATGAGGCCGCCAGGGGGTTTAGGGCCCTTAAATAACCCCTAACAAGACCCCTATACTCCTGTATATTGAACCTAATAAATATTCTTTGAAGGATGGGTATTAGCGAGAGGGATGCTAGGAAGGAGATTAATGAAGGCAAATAGCCCCCCAGGGCCTCTACATACAATACGTATGCTAGGGAGGCTGAGGCGTATGAGTCCTGGATATTTAGGTAAAGCCCCCTTAAATCCACCCCAGCGGCCTCAGGCCGGGCTTAAAATACGCTGTGGGTGCCTAGTAAAGGTTTAAAGCCTGACATTAACCAATACGTATGGCCACCACGCATCTGTATCAAAGGGACAGCTACCTAAGGGAGGTTGACGCAGTGGTTAGGTCTGTTGAGGGCAATAGGGTCCTCTTAGACCAGACAATTATACATCCAACAAGCGGGGGCGTGGCCCACGACACAGGCGTTATGAGGGCTGGCGGCGTTGAGTACAGGATTGTAGACGCAATATACGATAAGGCCAACGACGATGTAGTACATGTATTAGACAGGGAGCCTGCATTAAAGCCAGGCGACTCGGTAAGGATTATTTTGGATTGGGAGAGGAGGTATAGGTTAATGAGGCTGCACACGGCAAGCCACATAATGGCCGGCATAGCGTACTCCAAGTACGGCGCCTTAGTGACTGGGGGCGATATACAGCCTGACTACGGCAAAGACGACTACAACATACAGCTGGGCGGTGATGAACTCAGGAAGGCCTTCAATGAAATAGTTGCCGAGGCCAACGAGGTTGTTAAAAGGGGTATTGAGGTTAAGGTCTATTGGCTACCCAGGAGCGAGGCATTGAAGATACCGGGCATTGTTAAGCTGGCCGGCCGCGAACCGCCTCCAAGCGAGACCTGGAGGATAGTTGAAATACCTGGAGTCGACATACAGGCTGATGGAGGGCCGCATGTGGCGAACACAAGGGAGGTTGGCGAAATAGTCCTTCAAAAAATAGAGAATAGGGGGAGGAATAGGAAGAGAATATATTTCACCGTTAAACCATAGAAGCCTATATAGTTGGGTTAACTAAAGTTTACCCTTAAGACCATGAAGAGTTAAAAGGTTGAAAAATATCGAGGGGCGTTATGTACGGGTTGGTTGATAAGTTCAAGAAGATATTTGCGAGGAGGGGTAGGTCAATAATACTGGCCTACGACCACGGCATAGAGCATGGGCCAAGCGACTTCCTTGAGAATCCAGACGCAGCGGACCCTGAATACATACTTAAGATTGCTGGGGAGGCTGGGTTTGATGGCGTAGTCTTCCAGAGGGGTATTGCGGAGAAGTACTACGACGGCTCAGTGCCCCTCATACTTAAGTTGAATGGCAAGACGAGCCTATATAATGGTGAACCAATATCGGTAGCCAACTGTAGTGTTGAGGAGGCTGTAAGCCTAGGTGCAAGCGCCGTGGGCTACACAATATATGCTGGCAGTGGGTATGAGTGGAAGATGTTTGAGGAGTTGGCCAGGATTAAGAGGGATGCCGTTAAATTCGACATACCGCTAGTGATATGGTCGTACCCAAGGGGCGGTAAGGTAACTAACGAGACCGCGCCAGAGATTGTAGCATACGCAGCCAGGATAGCCCTTGAGGTTGGTGCAGACGCCATGAAGATCAAGTACACGGGCGATCCCAAGACATTCGCCTGGGCCGTTAAGGTGGCTGGGAAGGTGCCTGTACTAATGTCCGGAGGCCCCAAGACTAAGACTGAGGTAGACTTCCTGAAGCAGGTTGAGGGTGTTCTTGAGGCCGGCGCCTTAGGCATAGCCGTGGGTAGGAACGTGTGGCAGAGGAGGGACGCCTTAAAGTTCGCCAGGGTGCTCGCCGAAATGGTTTACGAGGGTAAGAAGGTTGATGAGGTCTTAGGCAAGCTGGGTGAGGTGCAATGAGGATCGGCATACTTACCGGAGGTGGGGATGCGCCAGGGTTAAACATTGCAGTATACACATTCGTCAAGTTGGCTGAAGCTAGGCATGAGGTCTACGCAATAATGCATGGGTGGAAGGGCCTACTTAACAAGGAGGTTAGGAGAGTAACATCTAAGGAGCTCCTGGACTTCGCATTCACAGGAGGCACATACATCAAGACGTCTAGGACCAACCCATTTAAAGATGAGGAGAGGGCCAGGATACTTGAGAGGAATGTTAAGGAGCTTGGACTAGACGTGGTAGTTGCAATAGGCGGCGACGATACCCTGGGGGCCGCTGGCGAAGCCCAAAGGAGGGGCCTTCTAAATGCAGTTGGGATACCTAAGACAATAGACAACGATGTGTATGGAACGGACTACACGATAGGCTTCGATACGGCCGTTAATGAGTCAGTGCGGGCTGCCGAGAATTTGAAGACCACGATAATGTCCCATGAGAGGGTTGGCGTACTCGAGGTTATGGGCCGTGAGGCGGGTTGGATAGCCCTATTTACAGGGCTATCAACAATGGCGGATTACGTCCTGATACCTGAAAGGCCCATCGAATGGTCAACGGTGGCTGAGAGGGTTAAGGAGGCCTATAAGGCTAAGAACTGGGCCCTGGTAATCGTTTCGGAGGGTATTAAGGAGTATGGTGGGGCTAAGGACGAATATGGGCATTCGAGGCTAGGGGGCGTAGGTAATGAGTTGGCCGAGTACCTGGAGAAGGCAACAGGCCTTGAGGCAAGGGCAGTTATACCAGGCCACATTGTCAGGGGCGCACCACCCACGGCTTTTGATAGGGTGCTTGCCGTAAGATACGCCACAGCAGCCTATGAACTCGTGGAGGAGGGTAACTTCGGGTTAATGGTGGCCTACAGGGACGGCGACATAACCACAATACCGATAACGGAGGTCGTTGGTAAAACAAAGCTTGTTAGCGGTAAGTGGCTTGAACTCTACGAGAAGTACTGGGGCTAAGGCAATAAACCTCACCCCTACCTAAGGTTGTTTTTCATTTGCAAAATCTATCCTCATTATACATCTAGGGAAGAGCCTAAGCAACCATCTTCAACACATTTACTGTAAGTATAGGCTTGGCCCGATAACTGTTAATAAATAAGCTAATTGCCTATTTTCAATACGTTTATTAGCGAAAAGCATTAAAAATAGGGCTGGGCTAATCCATATGGCTGGAGATAGGACTAAGGAGTGGTATGAGTATGCTGTCAGGCTGTCGAAGATTTACGGCGGCAAGATCTCGACAATACCTAAGGTACCTATAAAGGGTTTGAGGGACTTCTCAGCCTACTACACGCCTGGCGTCGCCGGCGTCTCCCTTAGGATTGCCGAGGACCCTGACGAATCCTTCGAATTGACGTGGAGGTGGAATGTAATAGCAATATTGACTGACGGTACAAGGGTCCTGGGGCTGGGTAATGTTGGCCCTGAAGCCGCAATACCCGTAATGGAGGGTAAGGCCCTTTTATTCAAATACCTCGGGGGTGTTGATGCGGTTCCACTACCCGTAAGGGTTAGGTCTAGGGAGGAGTTCATCAATGTGGCTAAGGCCATTGAACCAGCCTTTGGAGGTATTAACCTCGAGGATATTGAATCGCCAAAATGCTTCTACCTACTAGACACCCTGAGGCGTGAATTAAAGATACCCGTCTGGCATGATGACCAGCAGGGGACTGCAGGGGCAACATTGGCCGGCCTCTATAATGCATTGAAGCTAGTGGGTAAGGACTTGGGTTCCGTCAAAATAGTGCTCTTTGGGGCTGGCGCATCAAACATAGCCACAGCTAGAATACTTAACGCGGCTGGGGCTAAATACGGCAATATGGTGCTTATAGACACTAAGGGCCCACTCCACCCTGAGCGTGAAGACATGGATGAGCTGATGGTTAACCACCCATGGAAGTATGAACTAGCCCTGAAGACTAATGAGGAGAGGGCTAAAACAATAGAGGAGGCCTTCAAGGGGGCTGACGTGGTGATAGCCGCGTCAAAGCCAGGCCCAGGCGTCATTAAGCCTGAGTGGATTAGGCTAATGAACAAGGATCCGATAGTATTCGCCCTAGCAAACCCAATCCCTGAAATATGGCCCTGGGAGGCTAAGGAGGCTGGAGCCAGGGTTGTGGCAACAGGTAGGAGTGACCTTCCAAACCAGGTCAACAACAGTTTAATATTCCCATCAGTCTTCAGGGGCGCCTTAGACGTTAGGGCTAAGACCATAACCGATGGAATGATTATAGCGGCCTCTGCTGAAATAGCCAGGTACGCTGAGGAGAAGGGGATAACCGAGGAATACATTATACCAACCATGGAGGAGTGGGACGTCTACCCAAGGGCCGCCGCTGCAGTGGCGTCAAAGGCTGTTGAGGAGGGTGTGGCTAGGAGGAGTACGAGCTATAGTGAGGAGTTGAGGAGGGCGTCTGAAATAATTATGCAGAGTAGGGGCATTTTAAATGAGCTTATGAGGAGTGGACTTATAAAGGAAGCCCCCGTAATGCAGACTAGGTGATTTAGGTGGTGAAGGTTAGAGATGCCGTTGAGGGGGATGCTGAAAGCATAGTCGACTTAATAGTCAGGTTGAAGAGGCTGCACAGCGAATTCGACCCACTACTTAAGGTTAGGGACGATTTAACGCAGAGGGTTAAGGAGTGGTTGGGTAGGGTTATGAAGAGCGACAGGCATATAGTGCTGGTGGCGGAGACCGACGACGGCAAGGTTATAGGTGTCCTTGTTGGCGAGGTTAGGGATAGGATATTTTACGAACCAAGCGAGGAGGGCGTCATAATGGACTTCTATGTAATGCCCGAATACAGGAGGAGGGGCATTGGCAAGCTCATGCTTGATGAAGCCATTAAGAGGCTTAGGGAGAAGGGGGCTAAGTTGATTTCAGCGGAGTTCCCCGCCCAAAACCAGATATCTTCATCATTCTACAAGAAGTACGGCTTCAGGCCAATGATGAGCATCTACGTTAGGGAAGCAGACTAATTTAAGAATATATAGATAGTTTAACTGCAAGGAGTAGGTTACTGAAGATGAAGAGTAGCTGCCCCTCACCATCAATAACTTTATAGCCGTCCACCTGTTGTTTAAAATACTTCTCAACAAGTTCCACGACGCATTCTTTAACAATGCTGCGAACCTTATTAAACTCCTCAGCGCTGCTTAAGCCAACGTATATTATGGATGTGTATTGGGCCCCATTATCAATAATTATGGGCCTTAGGCCAAGCCCATTAACTATGCAGGCCAATGCATCCCTAAAGCCTCCACCTACGCATTTAGATGCGTCGCACGCCACGGTTAAGCTACCTAGGGAGCCTTTTTAACCGCTGTCGGTTTACCGAAACGATGCTTATAAAGCAGTGGGTAATAATGCCCTAGTGGCTAGTGGGATTAACCTGCTAGTCTTCAAGTTCCAGAATGGCGAAGTTGTAGTTAGGGTGGATACGTCTAAGTCACCCATAACGGCCACTAGGCTACTTAACTCAATACCCATAGTAGCCCCATATACCAGGATAGGTAATTTAATAAGCATACCGGTGGACCTAGGTTCGCTGCCTGAGACATATGAGGTTAGGGTTAGGAGGGGTGAGTTAGCCTATAGGCCTAATGTGAAGCAGCTCGTCCTCGCGGTTGAAGACACTGTACTAGATTCGAGGGTTAATCCACTTGGCATAGTTGTGTTTAACCTAGATCTATTGAATTCGCTTAAATCAAGCATAGTGACCATAACGGCGCCTGGCGTTAAGAAGGGTAAGTAGTATTGTTAATAGGGTTTAGGCATCGATATAAACTAGGCCTAGGATAGGGCTGTGGTTAGGGAGGTTGTATTATTCATGGAGATGCACCAGCCCAGGAGGCTTAACAGGCTGCTCCACTACCAACCCCCCGGTAGTTTAGAATACATGTTCGATGATGAGCTTGATAGGCTGATATTAACTAGGATTGCTGAAAACTCCTACATCAAGGTCCTTGAAATATTGAAGAGGGCCTACCTAGACTACGGCTTCAGATTCACGGTGAGCTTCACGGGCATCCTATTTGAACAGCTCAGATACTGGGCTCCGCAGGTACTTGAAGCCCTCGTCGACCTAGTTAAGCTTGGGGCCGTCGAGCCCGCCGCTGAAACATACTACCACTCATTAGCCTACCTGATAGATGAGGGGGAGTTCGTGGAGCAGGTGGTGATGCATGCGGAGCTAGTCAGTAGGCTAACGGGCGTGAAGCCCGTGGTAGCACAGAACACCGAGTTCATGTATAGTGATAGGGTTGGTGAAGTATTGGGTAGGCTAGGCTTTAAGGTGGTTTTAACGGAGGGTGTTGAGAGGGTCCTCGGCTACAGGAAGCCCACATATGTATATAGGGGGCCTGGGGGTATTAGGCTACTGCTTAGGCACTATAGGCTCTCCGACGACGTGGGCTTCAGGTTCACGGACAGGGGCTGGGATAAGTATCCGTTGACCGCTGACAAGTATGTTGACTGGCTTTCATTGGCCGATGGCGACGTCGCCATGATTGGCCTCGACATGGAGACCTTCGGCGAACACATGCCCCCCTCCTCAGGGATTTTCGAATTCTTAACCTGGATGTTCAGGCACGCACATGAGAGGGGGATAAGGTTTGTGGCCGCCACAGAGGCCTCTGAACATGGCTGGGTTCAGCCTGAACTCAACGTCAATGAAATGATATCGTGGGCGGACGCTGAGAAGGATACCTCAGCCTGGGTTGGCAATGAAATGCAGTGGACAGCCCTAAACCAGCTAATGCTCCTATACAGGCTCGTTAAGATGCTTGGCGACGAATACGCCTTAAGGTACGTTAGGCTGCTCATGGTCAGCGACCACTTCTACTACATGTCCACTAAACATGGCGCGGCCCAGCAGGTCCACAGCTACTTCAACCCATACTACAGCCCATACAGGGCCTATACGCTTTACCAAAACGCCCTATCTAGGCTATATGCATACCTCTACAGGGTTCATGGCGTTGACTTAATCAGGGCGCTTAGGGAGGTTGAACTACCCCCCGAGCTTAAGGGTTGGGTTAAGGGTGACTCAATTATGAGGGGTGACTGCGGCAGCGTCAATTATACGTCTAGGCTACTGACCATCAATGCCCCAATGCTCTCATGCCAACACTAGCATATGCCCTGATTAGTTCATCAACTATACTGGCGTATGGGCATTCGGGCGACTCCCCACTAAGCCTAAGTACGACGCAGTCTAGTATTGTTAAGAAGTCCATTATGCTGAGCGCGGCCCCAAGGCCTTTAACAATCCTATTCCAGGAATCTGCAAAGGCCCTAAACCTAGCCTTAGCCTCCCTAGACATTAGGGCGTACTTAGCCTCCATAGCTAAATCCACCACAGGCCCCTTACCTAACCCTGGGCAGTAACCCACGGCCGCTGGGTATACCTCAAACTTAACCACGTCGCCATCCCACATGTATATGAATGGGTAGAACCTACATACGAGGGGTTTGAAGCTGTGTATTGCGCATATTAGCTTACCATTCCTCCACTCATTAAATATGCATGACCCATCAATCCTCTTCCTCAAGACGAGGTAATACCACCTATCGCCAATCCTTATCTTCGGGGAATCCCAATCACCGGCAATTGATGCGTCGTAGAGGGCTGATATTGCGCTTGGCTTAAGTTTAGCGTTTGCATATATTGCTAATAAGTCGTCTATCGTTAGGGTTATCCAATACCTCCTACAGCATTCGCCGCACATCGTGCATTTGAACCTGACCTTGGGCTGAACGTAGTTAACCATACTTTACTTAACCACCACGTACCTTAAACACCCCTTATAATCTCCTCCCAGTATCAATGCGCCATCTTCACTAACCCTAATGATGCTTTCCCTCCTCTCACCATTACACTGGACGCCAACTAGGATTAGTGATGCATTCGGGTTGTCCGGAGTTACGGCTAGCTTCAGCCTTTGGGCTAGCGCCTTAACTTCCTCGGAAACGTTTAGGCTTATAGGTAGGTCGACGTTAACAGAGCCTGGGCCTAACTCGCTCACCTCGGCTGGTTCAACGCCGAAGGATTCTTTGAAGGCTTGGATGACGCCACTATGCCTATCCCTCAACTCTGCACAGGCGCCCAACGCCTTTGCAGTGAGGGTTTCTTTATCAATGTTGACGGGCCCCTTTAACCCACTGGCCTTGATTACAATCCTCCTGGCGCAGTATAGGTCAACGCCCCCAACCTTACCATGGTCGTTGAAGGGCGTCATTAAGTACAGCGCATCCCCCTCTATACTGGGTCCTTCACCCTCGTAGCTGGGTTGGCTTTGGGATGGCATGCATACGAGGCCTAGGCTAACCATTACTGGGCCCTCGCCTATGTTTGCGTTTATAGAGTTTAGAAGCTCTGCCAATGCGCCACTTGGCCTATTAGATGAACATAGCGCTTCAATAACCATGAAGCCTTCGTTAGTTAGGTCAATGTAGCCTGTGGACATTTTGAATGCGTCTTCAAACAGCTTGAAGGCCCCCGACAGGGCTCTTATGGTTGGTTCATAGGAGTTCTTAACCTCACTTATAACGAGGTTTAACACGCCCTCCACAGTACCTTCGTTACTGTCTTCACCCACCTAAACCACTTAACTGCCTCTGGAACCCGGCTTAAATACCTATGTCCCCAGGATTAACGCTGGTCGGCGTTTAATTTAATTAAATTGTCGTAGGCCCCAGCCTCAATCCTGCTGGTTAAAATCAGTTGAATGCCCTTTCTAGACGCGTAGCCTGCAATAGCCTCCAAAACCCTTGTTAAGGTGCCTGGGTCTAGGCCTATGTCGATTCCATCGACGGCTAGCGTGGATCCTGGAGGGGTCAGCACCAGTTGGACGATAACCGGCAGTATCGACTTTAGGCCCAGGCCCGCGGAATATAATGTGCCCCAGCCGCTCTTAGCCTTAATAAAGCCCATTATCCTGTTCGGCTCGGTGAAGCCTGCGGTTAAGTCATCCACGCCTAAACTCCTCATGAACTCCATGAGCTCCACGAAATCCCTCCTCATCGAGGGTATTGTCAATATCCTGGACAGTTGATGGACCGTGTATTGCCCATCGCCGCCGACAGAATGTTCAGGCAGTAGGTCTACCGTCGTTTCGAAGCTCCTCTTCCACCAGGCAATCCTATTCTCGCCAATGTAGTAGAATGAGTCCTTTAAACCCTCCCTAAGCGCGAATAGTAGGGCCCTAGCAATACTCAACTCCCTGGGTAATTCACTGCAGGTTTCGAGGGAGTCCTCGTTGATTACGTGGTATGGGGTTACGCACAGGCTGACTTCGATGGGTTCAACAACCTTGTTAATGCCTGAATACCTACCGTAGGTTAGCTTGAATTCTCCATACGAGACCTCCTGCTCAACATCGCCTGTGGCTGGGGTGAAGCTGTATGAGTACAATACTTCGCCGCCGTCGGCATTTAACCCAACATCCCTTAACAACCCCCCAACCCTATCATCTATGCCAACGCCTACCCCTATGCTAACCCTGTTGTATGGGTTTAGGTCCCTGACTATGTCTATGAGCTCGTGGAACATTATCAACCTACCCTCTATCAATAGGACGTCCTCACCCCTAGACTGCATTAGTAGTGCCAGGGCTTCTAGGAGCGATGACTTGCCTGATGCTGTTGGCCCAACAATCAGGTTAACCCCCCTGCCAAGCCTTATGGCCCTATCCCTAATCGCCTTGAAGTTACTGACCCTAAGCCATGTTAACATTAGGTCGGCTCCTTGGGAGTTTTAATAAACATTGCGAAAACTTAATTACCTCAGCTCAATCGCCTAACACATGTCGTCTAGGAGGAGGAGAAGGAGCAGTGGCATGCAGCCATTGATGAGTGCCGGATTGTTGATGTTTAGGGATGTTAAGGAGGTTGAGAGGGTTAAAATATCGCCAACCTTAGCCATAGCCATAGGCCTCGCCGTACCAATCATAATAATAATCCTCTACCTGCTCGCACCTGTTTAAACAGGCCCGGCTGCACAGCTTAAATAGTGTAGGTTACTTAACTTGGGTGGAGTGGATTGAGGCGATAAGGAGGGCTGTCGACAACAATGTGCCCAGGACTATGAAAATCCTCGAAGAATACCCATACGTCGTAGAGTTGGCTAAAGAGTTGAGGAGGGCTAAGGAGGAGGTTATCAAAAACATAGAGTACTACGTTGACAGGACAATGAAGAGTATTGAGAGGACTGGGGCTAGGGCATACTTCGCGAGGGATTCGGATGAGGCTAGGAGAATTGTGGGTGAGTTGGTTGGTTCAGGAAAAATCGTCGTCATGGGCAAGTCCATGGTTGCCGCAGAGGTAGGCCTTAGGGAGTATTTAATCAGGATGGGTAATGAGGTTTGGGAGACGGACTTGGGCGAATTCCTAATACAGCTGACGGGCGATAAGCCAACCCACATAGTAGCCCCAGCGCTACACATGACTAGGGAGAGGGCCTCGCAGGTGCTTAGGGAGAGGCTTAAGGTTAATGTTGAGCCTGATCCATCAGCCATAGCCCAGGCTGCCAGGGCATTCCTCAGGGACAAGTTCTTCAAGGCTGACGTAGGGATAACGGGGGCTAATGCGGTTGCCGCCGATACAGGCGCGGTACTTTTAATAGAGAATGAGGGCAATATAAGGTTCACCACGGTGGCTCCCCCAAGGCACATAGTCGTAACGGGGGTTGACAAAATAGTGCCCACCCTCCACGACGCGTTCAAGGAGGTTATCGTCCAAAGCGCCTACGCGGGGCTTTACCCGCCAACCTACGTGAATCTGGTTGCAGGCCCGTCAACGACGGCTGACGTTGAGCAGACCAGGGTTTCGCCGTCGCATGGGCCTAGGGAGGTTCACGTAGTGCTCATCGATAACGGCAGGATTAAGGCTTCAAAGGACCCAGACCTGTGGGAGGGATTGCTGTGCGTCAGGTGTGGTAGGTGCCACTTCCACTGCCCAACATACAGGGCCCTCGACGGTTCGTGGGGTGAGTCACCATACGTAGGCCCTATGGGGGTTATTTGGACAGCCATAACCATGGGTATTGATAAGGCAGGGCCCCATGCAATGCTCTGCACCCACGCGGGCACATGTAGGGAGGTTTGCCCAATGAAGATAAACATACCAGATATAATAAAGGCCATTAAGGAGAGGTACGTTAAACAGGCATTAAGCCATACTTTAAAATAGGGCCTAGGGAAGTTGACGTGCGTATAGTCGGTAAGCATGAAATTGCGGGAAATATAACGTCAGCAATACTAGATCAGGCAAACGTAGGGCTATCCAGGATATTTTACGGGGAATACCTTGAAGGCGAGTTGAGGGGCAGCATTAAGGATTACGTGCTCAGCGTCGTGTGGGATTATGGGGGCGTTAGGAGGGTTTGGAGGGGTGGCGCCAGGGAGCACTTATCCATATACGAAGACCTGCTAATCTATACGCTAGCGGGTTATTCAGGTGATTTAAACGGATCATTCAGGGTTAGGGGCCTTTCAGGAATAGGCAGTAGGGAGGGTGATGTAGTTGAGGTTAAGCATGAGGGAGGGTCACTATACATTAAGGCCCATCCTGAACCCACAATAGTCACCGAGGAGGGTGGATTTAGGCTAAGCGTCAAGGTTGATGGATCATTTAAACTGGTTTTAAGCGGACCCGACCAGTTGAGGTATGTTAAAGCCGCCCTAGAGGACCCATCCATAGTCGAGGTTCGTAGGAGGGGCTGGTTGTCAAGCCTCCTGAGCGGTATAAATGGCAGCGACCTATATAGGTACTGCTGGTATGTGATACTTACAAACAGGTGTAGGGTCCCTGGAGGCCACCCAGCCCTGAAGAGGCCATTCACAATGCCTAGCAAGTACGTGTTTAGGCATCAGTGGCTCTGGGACTCCTCATTCCACGCAATAGTACTGTCGTACTACGACCCAGCGTTGGCGATGGGCGAGTTGGAGAACCTGTTGGCTAACCAGAAGCCCGACGGTAGGATACCCCATGAAATATTCATGTCAAGGGAGGCCTGCAAATCCTTCTGGGGGGTTGACGACTACTCGCCCTGGACAACCAAACCGCCAGTATTGGCTATTGCAGTTGATCGGGTCCTTTCAGTTAAGTGGGATGAGGACTTTGCTAGGAGGGCCCTCGAAGCATTGATTAGGTACGACATGTGGTTTAGGTCCCAGAGGGATAATGACTCAGACCACCTATACTCATACTTAAACCCACTTGAGACTGGGTGGGATGACAGCCCTAGGTGGGATGAGGCGTCTAGGGGTGTTAGGTCAATAGACCCTATGAAGCCTGTTGAGGCCGTGGACCTAAACAGCTTAATATACCTTCAAAGGAGGATTATAGCCAAGGTGGCTAGGAGGCTGGGTGAGGTTAAGTTAGCCGAGGATTACGAGGATTTAGCCGACAAGACGGCGCACGCCGTCATTAAATACATGTGGGATGATGATTCAGGGTTCTTCTACGACATATTTGAGGAGGGGCATGGTAAAATTAGGGTTAAGACGCCTGCAGCCTTCCTAACAATGTTCGCAGGCATAGCCACGGGGGAGCAGGCCGAACGCCTTGTGGCCCACATTTTCAACCCAAGGGAGTTTTGGACAACATTCCCAATACCGAGCGTTAGCGCGGATGAGCCATCATACAACCCTGAGGGCTATTGGAGGGGTAGGTCTTGGATAAACCTAGTATGGTTCACCTACCATGGCCTCAGGAACTATGGATACTTCAGGGAGGCGTCCCAGTTGGCCAGGAGGGTTATTGAGGCTATGGAGAGGGCCCTTTCATGTAATGAAAACTACAACAGCGCCACAGGCCAACCAATGGGTGCTAGGGACTTCGGGTGGAGCACCCTGGTGATAGACATTATGATAAGCGAAGGCTTAGAAGCCCCTCCCAGGAGGCCGATGTTAGAGGTTGAGTAGCGCCTCATTTAAACTAACCCTCGCTAAGACATGGGCCCCATAATTGCCGCCCAGCCTAACGTAGTCGACGTCTATGTAGCCCCTGGCTAAGTAGTATTGGAAGGCTTCCCTGGTGGCTAGCCTCCACTTTAGGGCTAATTCAGGGTCCCTCGCCTTAACCTCATTTATGTTTAGTGGGATTTTAACGAGGACTACATCGGCATCCTTTAAACTGGCCCTAGGCTCATCACCAGACAACTCAACCGCCTCAACAGCCCCACTAATGTCAATGCCCCTGGCCTCACCGTTAATCCTGCGAACCACCCTCGGGCTATCTATGAACCACTCCGCAACAACCCTATCCGTGGGTAGGCCCCTGTTGAGTTCATCCGTCAATTCGCCATAGTAGTTGACGTAGTATTTCCTCACGATTGCGCCCAGCTTATGTAGGTTAAAGTACGAGTTTAGGCTTTGAAGTGGGTCGAAGGTCCATTTAACCCTGCTAAGCCCCATCTTCAACGCATACTCCCTCTGCTTAACCTTAAGCATAAATCCAATGCCCCTACCTTCAAGCTCCTTAACCACGCCCGTATGGTGGCTGTATAGGTATAGCCCATCTTCATCCCTGGCTAGGAACGCTAACGAATACCCAACCAATCTGCCATCCATGAAGGCCCCCAATACCAAGCCCCCATTCCTAGCTATTGCTATCAGGATTCTAGCCGGTATAACCTCAATGTCCGGCATCCCCCATGCCGACTTCTGCACATTCATGGCCTCGTGGAACTCCTCGACAGATTCAAGGGGCCTGACAATAATAGACACAATAAAGTGGCATGCCTGATGTTTAAAGCTTTAGCCTTACCTGCGCATCCACTTAATGAGGGTCGCCAGCCCCGCAATGATGATTACGGCTATGCCTGACGCAATAAGTACGGTGCCGTATTGGCTCGCCGCCAGTTGGCTTAGTTTAACCCTGAAGGCTCCATTATAGGCGTAGACCTGGTACCCAATGCCTATGAGCATCAGCCCCCACACTATGGCGAATATTAGCCCACTTAAATCAACCCCACCCCTCCTTATGCTTATGATGGAGGGCACCCTTGAAGGTGCCTTAACCATCCTTGACGCAAGTGAGCTTAGGGATACGTAGGCGTAGTACCCTGCAATGGTGCCTGGTATGAAGCCTAGGGTGAATGATAGGCCGAATAGGGATAAGCCAGCCAACCCACTCCAAAAACCTCCAACACTGCAGCCCTGGGCCATCCTAGCCCCAATGGCTAGTATTA
>CAYFHR010000009.1:0-17720 GCA_964343155.1 uncultured Thermoproteaceae archaeon
CCTAATACGGCAATAACCTCATCAATACTGGGCCTATTGAATGGGTTGAAGTCGAGGCACCTCATGATTAGGCTGGCCAACTGAGGTGGTATTGAACTATCCATGGGGGGTTTCTGACCCCTTATCACATAGCTCTGGGGGTTAAATCCCATCAGCATTTCATATAATATGAGGCCAAGTGAATATACATCAGCCTTAGCGGTGGCAACCCTGTTAAATATTACCTCAGGGGCTGCGTAGGCTAGGGAGAATTGAGACACCTCAATACTTGAACCAGTATATATCCTTGATGCACCCAAGTCACCAAGCTTAATAATCTTCCTTTCACGATCCTTGAAAAGCACATTTTCAGGCTTCAAATCCAGGTGTACTAAACCCATTTCGTTAAGTTCCTTAAGGGCTAGGGCTGTTTCGTAACCTATCCTGATAGCCTCACTTAAAGGTAACCTACCCTTCTCATTAAGGTACTTCCTCAATGAGCCGTAGGCCATATATTCCATAACCATGTATGGGGGATCGTCTAGGTATGATTCAAGGCTCCTATATGGTAGCTTCTCCTCATTTATATGTATCTCATAGACCTTAACAACCCTATTACTGTTTACTAAAAGGTACCTACTCATCTCCCTCTTAAAGGACTCCACAACCTTAGGATCACTAGCCAGTGGGGTGCCTCTTGGGCTAACGTACCTGAGGACCTTTATCGCATACCTCTCCTTACCAAACCTACCTAATAGTACGTAGCTAAACCCCCCTGCGTCAACAACCCTTTCAATGAAGTATTTACCCCCAATCCAGCTGTTTAACCAGGCCTCGGGCGGGTTCAAGCCTTTAATGAACCTAACCTTCCTCAATACGGTAAGTGATGGGGCCAGGGCAATTAGGTAGAGGGGTGATGAAATGAGCGAAATTGCTGAGGCGAACACATACATAGCCTTAATAGGCCTATCAGCCCTAGTAGACTTAAGAATCATGGGCAGTATCAATAGGGGGGTTAGTGGACTTACATTAAGCTTAGCCAGAATCGCCATAAGTGCACTTAAGGCTATTATCAAAACCGGTATTGAAGGTATCCACGACCTATACCTAGGCACCAGGGTTAAGGGCCCAGTAACGCCTAGGGAAGACACATATATGAGCATTAGTATGTTGGCGAGGAGGAGGGGCATTGACTGGTTGAAGAGGTATGAGAAGACTGAGGCCAGGTAAACTACAAGGATTAGGAAGTACCTTAAAGCCCTATTGACGTCACTAATAGTTAACAGGACGCCAACGGTGATGCTGATTAGTGGGAGTATAAGCCATAGGCCCACCCCATGCGTGTAGAGTTCACCTATTATGAGCGATGATGAGAATAGGAGCATTATAAGTATTGTCTGGGGTTTAAAGGGCATGTATATCATGAGGGCGCTTGAGGCTAATGCGATTAAAATATCGGCTATGGTTAATTTAAAGGTTAAACCTACTATAGTCTCTATTACCAATACCGCCGACGTAACCGCAGCCCTTTCAACCAAGTCTGACCCCACGGCAAGCCTATAATTCATCTCGATGCATTAGCTAATGAAGGCTTATTAAACTTAGCCTAATGTAGATGCATATGATTGATCTTGGAGACTTCATAGTAGACGGCATTGAGGATATCTTAAGCGAAGTTGGGGGCAGCGTCGTTGTTGAGGCCCCATGGGGTATTTGGAGGCTAGCGGTGAAGGTGGCTGAATTACTTAGAGGAATGGGAATTGAGGCTATTGTTGGGGCTAGGCCAACGTGGGGTGCCTGCGATATAGGTAGGCCGCCGAGGGGCTTTAACCTAATTCAACTAGGACACTACCTGCCGCCCAACATAGAGTACATAATTAGGCTGAATGGTGGATGGGTGAGGAGTAGGGGTGTTGTTAAGGTTGTTGAATTCGACGGCTTTAAAGCATTCATAGCCCCGGCATACTATAAGCCGAGCGGTGAAGGTATCGAGAGAATTCACAAGATGCTTAAGGCCCTTGGGTTAAATAAACCAGTGGTAACATACCCCATGCTTTACAGGCTCTATGCAGAGGAGCTTGCAAGGTTAATGGGAACTAGTGTTAAGGGCCCATTCACAGGATGCTTCATGCCCATTAAGGCTAGCGAAATTATAGTTGTTGCTGGGGGATACTTCTACGCATTAACGGCCAAGTTAGTGAACCCAGACTCCAGGGTTATTTCAGTGGACCCCCATAGGCAGGCCGTTGAAAGTATAGACAATGTCTATAGGAAATACCTTGCATTAAAGGTAAGGGCCATTAATGAGTTTTCAGGAGCTAAACGGGTCGCAGTACTGGTGTCTAGTAAGGTTGGCCAGGGCAATTTGAGGAGGGGCCTTGAGGTGGCTGAAGCCTTAACCAACATGGGTAAGGAAGCCTACCTGGCCTATTGTGATGAGGCTGGGCCTGATTTAATAAATTCAATGGATGCAGACGCCGTAATTATTGACGCATGCCCGAGGATAGGCCTTGACGACTTAGACAGGTTAACTAAGCCCACATTAACAGTATGGGAACTTAAGCTAACTAACGGTAAGTTAACAAGCTATAGGCCCCCACTATCGGTAATACCACCTATTTAAGCAGTGGGTCACGTTTAAATTCCCTAGGGAAACTGCAACATTGTGGAGGTTAGGAAGAGGATTATTGTTAAGGGTATTGTACAGGGCGTCGGCTTCAGATACTTCGTGAAGAGGCATGCGGATAGGCTTAGGTTAAGGGGCTATGTGAAGAACCTGCCTGACGGCGAATCCGTGGAAATAGTAGCCATAGGCCCTGAGGAGGCTGTTGAAAAGCTCATAGAGCTCGCTAGAAGGGGGCCTCCCGCAGCAGTTGTGGATTCGGTAACTGTTGAGGATTACGAGGGCGACTACCCATATGGAGACTTCAGGATTGTTTACGAAAGTTAATTAAACCCAATACCTAGAAGCACCTGTGAGCAAGGTAATTAAATACAATTTTAGGAACAGCAGCGACGCAGTCAAGTTCCTGGAGCTGTACCTGAACAGTATTAAGGCTAATGAAGTTTACGTAAAGGTTAATGGAGGTAAGGTAACGGTTAAGGTTAGGGGTGATAGGCTCCTAAGTAAGTCCTATGTTGCAGAGGCAAAGAAGGCGGTTGGCGTTGTTAAATCGGCAGGTGGAGGCAACAAACCCCTTAACACTGTAGACCTATCAGTATTATTCAGGTCTATTAAGGTTAAGTCGCCAATCCCGGCAGATTCCATAAGGCTAACGCTAATCATGATGGGTTACAGGGCAGAGCTTAATGGACCCAAGCTAATGACCAATGCGCCAACGGACACCATTATAAATGTTATACAGAGGCTTGGGGAAGCCTACGACTTATTAAAGGAGTATAACATGAGCAGCGGCGCTAAGAGGCTAGTAGCTTCTTACGCCGTTGCTAAGGGGGTTAAGCTAGATGACGCAATCGACCACTTAAAGGAGGTTGGGGTATTAAACTCCGTTGAGGTTGATGGTGAAGAACATTTAACGTTGAAGACTAACATAGATGAGGCATTAGACCTGGTTTTGAGCAATGAGGGGCAGAGACTTAGAGAAAATGAATCATAGGATATTATTATTGCTATAAGCGCTATTCCTATTGATACGGAATAATTGTTAAAAAGCCCCAATAGCGAACGGGCAGTGTCCGAGCAGTTAACTAGGCTGATAAATAGTGTGTTAGACAGGGTTAAGGATGACTTATCAAATTGGTTTACTGAAGTGTGGATAAAATATGAGTCTGAGTTAACAAGCGTCGTTGATGAAACGCTGAACAAGTATTCATCGGCGATTAGTGAGGTTGATAGGGCTATTTCACTTGATAGGGAGTATAAGCTGTATGATGCATCAATGAGGATTAAGCAGGAGTATTTAATGGAGGTTGATGAGGTAGTTAATGAGGCTAAGAGAATTGTTAAAGAGCGCATAGTTAGCATGCGTGGTAGTAAGCAGTATGAAGACTTCTTAAGGGCATTAATGAGGCAGGCCCTCGATATCGTACAGGCAAGTGAGGTGTCTATAACATGTTCACCGGACGACTATAACGTTGTTAAGGGGATTGCAGACGAGTATGGGGTTAAGGCGACCATAAAGGCTGATGAAAAGGTTTTAGGACTCATAGTGTCGACAATAGATGGGTCGATTACTTATTCAGCAACAATAGACGACGTCCTGTCTAGGATAGAAGACTATATGAGGTGGCTTTTAAGGGAGGTTATAAGTGGGGTGGTTAGATGAGCTTGGGCAAGGGTAAGATACTCGTAGTCAATGGGCCTGTCGTTAAGGCAGAGCTACCTGGGGCAAGGCTCTACGAACTGGTCTTCGTAGGCGAACTAGGCCTATTTGGCGAGGTTGTTAGGGTTCAGGGCGAGAACGCATTCATACAGGTCTACGAAGATACGACAGGTGTTAAGCCAGGTGAGCCAGTTATAAGGACCGGCGAAATGTTAAGTGCATGGCTAGGGCCAGGTATAGTTGGCCAGGTCTATGATGGTGTCCAAAGGCCCCTCAGGCTCATCTTCGACCAGACCGGTAGGCCATTCATAGCGAGGGGGATTAACTACGACAAGGCCCCACCCCTGGACTTCAAGAGGAGGTGGAGGTGGATACCTAGGGTTAAGCCTGGTGATAGGGTTGAGCCAGGGGACATACTTGGCGTAGTCCCTGAAACAAACCTAATCGAACACAGGATACTTTACCAGCCGCTGCCAGGCAACAAGCCCGGCATCGTTAAGTCCATTGAACCTGAGGGGGACTATACCATAGACGATGTGGTTGCCGAGGTAGAGACCGATAGTGGGGTTGTTAAGGTTAAGATGTGGCATAAGTGGCCTGTGAGGAGGCCTAGGCCGTTTAAAGAGAAGCTACCCCCAAATGAACCTTTAATAACGGGGATTAGGGTCATAGACACAATATTCCCCATAGCGAAGGGTGGGGCAGCATCAATACCTGGCCCCTTTGGAAGCGGGAAGACTGTTACGATAAGGTCCCTCATGCTTTACGCCAGGACCCAGTTTAGCGTCCCTGTACTATGCGGTGAACGCGGCAATGAGGCAGCTGACGCACTTCAGGGCCTCCTTAAATTAACGGACCCAGCCACAGGGAGGCCCCTACTTGAAAGGGAGGTTATCGTAGTTAATACTTCAAACATGCCTGTGGCAGCCAGGGAGGCCAGCATATACATGGGGGCTACTATAGCTGAGTACTTCAGAGACCAGGGATATGACGTACTGCTCATGGCTGATTCAACAAGCAGGTGGGCTGAGGCTATGAGGGAGGTTGCGTTGAGGATAGGTGAGATGCCGAGCGAGGAAGGGTTCCCGGCATATTTGCCGACTAGGCTATCTGAATTCTACGAGAGGGCTGGTAGGGTTAAGCTACTTGGCAGTACTGAACGCGTGGGTTCAATGACGATAGCAGCCTCCGTAAGCCCGCCTGGAGGCGACTTCACAGAGCCTGTAACAAGCCACACATTGAGGTTCATAGGCGCCTTCTGGCCCCTTGACGCCAGGCTAGCCTACTCAAGGCACTACCCAGCCATAAATTGGCTTCAGGGCTTCAGCAGATATGTCGACTCCGTTGAACCATGGTACTCCAAGAATGTTGGTGAGGATTGGGGTGAGCTGAGGAGGATAGCCCTAGAGATCCTGACTAAGGAGGCTGAGTTATCTGAGGTTGTCAGGATACTTGGGACTGAGGCATTGAGTGAAACTGAGAAGCACCTGCTCAATGCGGCAATGCTGATTAGGGAGGGTTTCCTGAAGCAGGACGCATTCAACCCCGTGGATACCCCATCAGCCCCAGAGAAGCAGTATTGGCTACTTAGACTGATGATAGATTACTACAGGGCTGGGTTAGAGGCCATTGAGGCTGGCGTGCCCGCAGGCATGATTAGGGAGCTCGACTCTGTTAAGAGGCTGACTAGGCTTAAGATGGAGGTTAAGAACCAGGACTACAGGCTCCTCATAGAATATGAACAGAAGCTTATAAGCGACATTAGGGGGCTTATTAATAAGGTTAAGTCCTCTTAGCCGCCTTAGCCATGTTTAAAACCCCCCTAACAACATTATACAGCGTACTGCCGCAGGCAGACAATACGTATGTTCCACACCCGTATTCACGCTTCACAATGCCGGCCAACTCAGGGTCGTAATGTTCAAGGGTTAGGCCCGTTAAGGGTATTGCTACGCTACTGCACTCAACCTTCATTATTAAGGCTGCCTCACACCCAGCCTTAATTGCGGCATCCCTAATATGCACAATATCTCTATCGCTCAACAAGGCCCCTGTAAGTCCTGCCGCTAGGCAGTAATTCATCTTTTCTGCAAAGACCCTAGATAAGTCGACGTCAATTATCTTTGAAATACCTATGGAGTTTAAGAAGTCGTTAACTATGTGGATACCCTCCTCGGTTATCGTGGAGCCTGACTTAGATACTGAAATCATCCTGGAATCCTTCAACCTCCTCAAAATCCCCCTCAACCTACCTTCACTAAGCCCTGTAACTGATGCTAAATAATACCTCCCAACCATACCCCTCAACTTAAGTATAATTAGAATTATTAATTCGTCCTCATTCACCAAGGTCCTAGATTCTAGGCGTAGTTAACATTTTAAAATTTATTCCAATGATTCACGGAATCTGCTTAACGATAATTTTTTAAGTTTACTAATGTTTAGCTTCAAGATGCGCAATGTATTAGGCAGGCTCCTCAACCCATTTGTGAGGGGTGAATTGAGGCTATTTGCAAATATTGAAAAGCACCTGGATTTAACATTGAAGTCGATAGACATTATTATGGATGCCATAAGGAGCGGCGACTTACATAAGATTAAAGACGCCGAGGTTAAAGTATCCGCACTTGAGAACCTGGGCGATGAAATAAGCCACTCCATAGCCCATGACGTATCGACAGGGGCTATAGCAACGCCAATAATCGGTGATGTTGAATTAATGATAGGTAAGATAGATGATATATTAGATAGGGTCCATATACTGGCCAGGGAAGTTCGAAGGGCATTCCAAATATGCGCTAATCAAGGCGCCAAAGAGATAATGTCCAAGGATGTAGTTGATTTATTGGCAATTGATAAGAATGGTATTGAGGAGCTTAAAAGGCTGGTTGACGACATTATCGAGGGCAGAGGGTTAGAAGCATTGAGGGGTCATTTAACATTGATAAACAAGTTTGAGGATATGGTTGATGACGCCAAGGACCAGCTTATAGATAAGTTATACCTCATAGCCAAGGATATAACCTATGTTGAATTCACATCACTAATACATATAGTATTTACCCTCGACGACATAATGGATATTGCCAAGGATGCATCATACATGATTTTAACAATACTATCAAGCATGGGGGCCTAGATATGAGTGAGCTGCTGCAGCCGATAATCTCAATAGTATTGACGTCAATATTAGCCTACCTGGTGTCTTCAAATAACCTATCTTTAATAGCCGGGATGGCCATTGGTAGTAGGTTAATGAGCACATATGTGGGGCTTCTAATATCGGCCATTAGCGTAGTCTTAGGGTTTATAGTTGAGGGCAGTAAGATGGTTGGCTACTCTGTTAGCCAAGCAACATTGGCTATAATCCTCGCAATAGGAATACTAATGTTTGCGGTGGGTGAGTATGCCAAGGTGCCTATGTCTATAACAGGCTCCCTCTACATGTCGTGGGCAGCCTCGGTAACTGCGGCCAGGGGCTATGTACCATTAGGCGTCGGCATAGTTGTCACACTATGGTTAACTACACCTATAATACTTTCAATAGCATCCTACGCCACCTATAAGGCGGTTACTGGGGCTTTAATAAGGACCAACCCTATTAGGGGGCTTGCCCTGGGGCGCATAATGATGGTGATTACAGTATTTATGGTTGGATTCTCCTTTGGGGCAAATAACCTTGGACTACTATGGAGCCTAACGGGCTTCAGTAAGTTAGGCGAGGTTGCAATAGGTGTATCATCTGGGTTAGGCATCTTAATTACTGGTAAGAGGACGTTGGGGCAGTTCAGTAGGGGTATTTTCCTGCCGCCGCCGATCTCAGGGAGCTTAACCCAATTATTCTCATTCATCATGCTTGAGGCCTCTACGCTGTTTTCAATACCAATATCGTTAACCTTATGTACGTTAGGATCCATGTTAGGTATATCGGCTGCGAGGGGCGTTAGGCTGATAAACATAAGGTATGTTGAGGCAATAGTTGTGGGCTACATACTCTCAATGGCGTCATCATACGCAATATCGTTAATTATCCTTAGGCTTCTTTAAGCCGCATACGGGGCAGTTTGGGTTTCGGGAAACCTCTATAATGTCGATGAAGCCCCTTGAACCATCTATGAAGAGGAGCCTACCCGCCAAGACTGGTTGGAGCCCTGAGGCAAGCCTTAGGGCTTCTAAGGATTCCCACGAGGCCACAATGCCTACGACCGGGCCAATTACAGCATTACACAGGCCCTCCACGCATGCCGCAATGTTTGAGGTGTAGGGGGTTAGTTCGAAGAGGCAGGGCGTCTCACCAGGCAGAACTGTCGTAACCAACCCATACCACCCGTTAACACCCCCATTGACGAGGGGCTTACCGTATTTAACCGCTAGTTCATTGGCGTCAAGCCTAGTTTTGAAATTATCAACAGCAAGCACTAATACGTCTGATTCCTCAACAAGCCTTACTGAGTCTGGGTCATTTAGGCTGAATACCATTCTATATGCCTCAACCTTAACCTCTGGGTTAATTTTATTCAACCTACTTGAGGCGGCGTCGGCCTTAGGCTTACCTAAATCATCCATGGTATATAATAATTGCCTATGTAGGTCGCTTAAACTTACAGTGTCGTAATCTATGAGTATTAGCCTTCCAACGCCTGCACCGGCCAGATACATTGATATTATTGAGCCTAGGCCTCCAAGGCCAATAACCATGATTGTTGACCTCCTCAGCCTCTCCTGACCCTCACGCCCAATTAACGGTATTTGCCTGGCATATCTTAGGTTACTCTCCACATTGGGTTGACTTACACTAGTTTAAACAGGTTACGAACTGGCGCTCTGCCTGGCAGCCTCCTTCCATGCCTGCTTCTGCCTCTCAACAGCCTTAAGCTCCTCAGGGGCCAGCGTCCTCCCCAATATGGTCTGGGGTACATATGCGCCTCCTGCAAATGTGAAGCCGCAGTGTGGGCATTGCCATATTCCGAAGGCTATCCTCTTAAGCCTAACAAGGGACCTACACTGCGGGCACCTATGCTTACCCCTCTGCTTAACCTCTATCTGAAGCACCTTCCTCCTAATACCCATGCCATACCTAGCCCCAAACCTCCCAGTTGGCCCAACAACCTTAGTGTGGCTGAATGGCACAGTCCTCACCATCCTTAACCGTTATAAGCTTTGCGCCCATCGCTAAGTATTTAAAGCCATTAGGCAAGGCTAACTATGCCCTACGGCTATGAGGATTGGGTTAAGCTGTCTAGGGAATCATACAGCATAGGCTCATCATACGACGTTAAGGCTAGGTTAGGCTCCTTCAAACCTGCCAAAATCGCCATAAGCGGTATGGGTGGTTCAGGCATAGTGGGCGATATTGTTAGGGACTCCCTTAAAGGTTTAGTGAACGTCGTGGTTCATAAGGACTTTGGAATACCTGAGGGCCTAGGCAGAGACACCCTATTCATAGCCGTGAGCTATTCGGGCGAAACCATAGAAACCATATGCAGCGCTGTTGAGGCTCATAAGGCCGGAATACCTGTAGTCGGCGTAACCACAGGGGGTAGGATGTCTGAGATATTGGGCAGTTTAGGCGTACCTGTGGTTAAGGTGCCTAAATCCATAGCACCCAGGTTTGGGCTACCAAACCTACTCTACGCCACATTAGGCGTAATATCGCAGTACATCGGCAACATACCAGGGTTGGAGGAGAGTATTAGTGTCCAGGAGGAGGCCTTGAAGAATAGCAAGGCCGTGGATGAGTTGGCCAATTGGCTGAAGGGATATGTACCATTCATATTGGCGCCGTCGAGGCTTCAGGGATTAGCCTATAGGTTTAAGAATGATTTGAATGAAAACGCCAAGACCCCGGCTGTAGTCGCCATAGTGCCTGAGGCCGACCACAACGACATAGTTTCACTGATGTTAAACCACCCCGTCAAGTACATTTTGATAAAGGGTAGGACAGATGAAATACACGATTATTTAATGAACTCTGTGGAGGAGGTTGTGAGGAGGTATGCTCAACCCTATGTGGTTGAGCTTAAGGGTGAGTCAATACTGGCCCAGGAAATGTATGGTGCAGCCCTGTTAGGGTTAGTCAGCCTTAGGCTCGCCGAATACTACGGCATAGACCCCGTGAGGACAGACCCAATAGCCATGCTTAAGGATAAGTTGAGTTCAATCAAATGCTGGTGAGTGAAAAATGGAGTATAGGCTCGTTAGGGTTAGGCCCAGGGTATATAGGATTGAGCCGAGGCCTGAATGGTGCCTAGCAATACTCAATGTCGATGGAGTTGGGGAGGTTTTGGCTAAGAGGATTAATGCTAATGAAGTCTCGTTGAATAGGTATATTGGGTATGAGGCTAGGGGTGTTTTAAGCCGGGTCATTGTAAAGCCTCCTGGCTAACTCCCCTAGAAAATATGCACTACCCCTAGGCCTCCTGGCGAGCGTATGTGGACTACATTCAATTATGCCGAAACTGGCGTTAAACCCCTTCTCCCACTCGTAACTATCCAGTAGGCTCCAGTACAGGTAACCTATTGCGCCTTCCTTTAACGCCACCTTAATGTGGGATTCTATGAATTTCACGCGCTCCTCATCATTAGCCGTGTCTACGCCATTCTCAGTAACCATGATGGGCTTGCCGATCCTTTTAACAAGCCTAATAGCCCATCTAAGGCCTGATGGGTCTATTACATGTTCATTAATGTCAAGTAATGTATATGGGCTTAACGTAACCTTAGCCACATAATAGTAGTTTAAGCCCACATAGTCTAAATCCACCTTACCGACATTACCAAGCCACTTGGGTATATTCCTCCCGCTCAACACATTTACTATTAGTTTGTTGAGGAAGTAGTTCAACCCAATTGAAACCACATTATCTACAAGTGATAGCCTTCTACGGGGTTTAGCAGGCATTACGTGTATAATGATCCCAACCATGTTGTTGGCGCTTTTCAAAACACTATAGGCCTCCTCATGAGCCTTAATCAGATTCTTTAAGGCAACCCACGTATAAGCTATGTTGGTAGAAAAGGGTGGGAATATCCCTGCCAAGTATGCTAAATATACGTAGAGGTTTATTTCATTTATAGTTAACCAATAGGTTACCCTATTACCCAATGCATCGTAAACATACTTTACGAAGTCCCTAAAGATTATTGGTGAATCATCTCTAAGCCATCCGTTGGATTCCGTAAACCACCTCGGGTTTATGAAATGATGAAGGGTCACTATGGGCTCCATCCCATGGCCCCTAATTTCCCTGACCATATCAACATACCTATCCATTGCCTCATCATTGAAGTGGCCTGGTTGGGGTTCAATCCTACTCCAGGATATTGATATTCTAAGGGCCTTTAGCCCAAGCTCAGAGGCCGCCTTAATGTCTTCCCTGTACCGGTTCCAGAAGTCGCAGGCTAGGCCGCTTTTAGGGTACTTTAACCCTTCGTAGGCGTACCAATCGGCCCAGGTGTCGCCACCCTCAACCTGGTATGCCGACGTTGCCGCCCCCACTATGAAGCCTCCTGCCATACCCCTCATTTCAGCTCAACGAAGGAGACGTATGTTATGAACCTCCTTTTTAAACCATCCTCACGCTTCTCAAAGACGTAAAGCTTCTGCGCGAAGTCCTCAATGATGGGTATTACGATTACGCCATTAACCTTAACCTGCTCCACCAACGCCTCAGGGACCCCATGGGCCGCTGCGGTTACGATCACCGCATCGAAGGGGGCGTGTTTAGGTAGTCCACGTTTACCATCGCCGTAGTAGACCTTAACTGACCTACACCCGTTATGAATAACGTTTAACGATGCATATAGGGCTAGGTATGGGTCTATTTCAATAGTATACACCTCACCCTCACCTATGGCTTTAGCGCAGACGCACGCCTGATAGCCCGTACCGGCACCAACCTCAAGTATCCTCATACCCCTCCTCGGCTTAATAAGCTCACACAGGAGGGCAACCATATGGGGGGCGCTTATGGTCTGGCCCCTAGCTATTAGTAGGGGCGTGTCTTGATAGGCGTAGTGCCTTATGAAGCGTGGCAGGAATAGGTGCCTGGGGGTGTTTAACATAGCGTATTCGACTAGGTCGCTCACTATGAAGCCCTCAGCCTTAAGCTCACTAACCATACTCCTCCTAGCCTTCTCAAGCTCATCCTCAGTATAATACACTGCTGCATCTTAGCGGCGATGTAAATAAACTTACTGGATAATGGCTGCAGGCTACGTTTAACAACGGGCTTAAAGGTTATAAACCCGCATCCTAATGTCCAACTATGTTCAGCCCACAGATGGCTGGATACGACCGGGCCATAACAATATTCAGCCCGGAGGGTGAGCTGTATCAGGTTAGGTACGCTAACGAGGCGGTTAAGAGGGGGTGGGCGACGGTGGGTATAAGGTGCGCTGAGGGGGTTGTTTTAGCCGCCGAAAAGCGCAGGATAAGCCCCCTAATAGATTTATCATCAATAGAGAAGATCTACGCAATAGACACGCACATAGGCGCCGCATCAGCTGGATTATTGTCCGATGCCAGGGTATTGATTGAATATGCGAGGGAGCAGGCGCAGATATATAGGCTCCTTTACGATGAGCAGGCCGACATAGAGTACATTACGAGGAGGATAAGCGACCTTGAGCAGGTATATACGCAGCACGGTGGTGTTAGGCCATTTGGAATATCGCTGATTATAGGTGGCATAGATAGGAATGGGCCGAGGCTATTTCAGACGGATCCAAGCGGCCTATACTTCGGATACTACGCAACAGCATTAGGGGCGGGCTACACGGTGATTCAGGAATATTTAGAGAAGAACTATAAATATGATATAGATATTAAGACCTGCATTAAATTAGCGTTGAAGGCGTTGAGCATAGTAGTTGAAGCCGTTGAACCAGATAGGTTTGAGGTAGGCTACGTAGACGTTAAGACTAGGACCTTCACAAAACTCACCCTCGACGAAATTAAACGTTACCTCGACGAAGCAAAGGCTGAGGGTTTGCCTCCAAGGCAGCAGGCCTAAGATGGTGTATACATGGCCGTTGACAGGGTTAAATATGGCGAAGTTGTAGATGCGGCCATAAGTAAGTTGGGGGAGTTTGGCCCGTTGGTTGAGTTGGATTCATTATCTTTAAAAGGCATAGATAAGGTTGTTGTCTTAGGAGACCTCCACGGCGACATAGACTCCCTACAGGTAATACTCAACGTGTTTCAGCCCGGCAAATACCTATACATAGCGCTTGGGGACTATGTGGATAGGGGAGATTACCAGGTTGAGACCCTTGGCGAAGTTCTTAAACTATTCCTATCAGGCACATTAATACCACTGAGGGGGAATCATGAGTCCTACGTCATGAATGAGGCCTATGGATTCCTTGAACAAGCCTATTTAAAGCTTGGCAGCAGGCTAACGCTCAAAATAACCCATGAACTATTTCCTAAACTACCCTACGCACTGATATTGACCACGCGCAGTGGAGATAGGATATTGATGCTGCATGGGGGCTTAGCTAAAGGCCTAAACACCGTTGATGATTTTAAAAGGTTGAAGATGGGTGATGAGGAGCCCTCGGATGAGGTTGCATTTCAAGTACTTTGGAATGACCCCGATGATGAGGTTGTGGGTTTTGTTGATAGCCCAAGGGGGCCTGGCGCATATTTATTCGGGCCCGACGTAACGAGGTCCTTCACCTCTAGGAACAATGTTAAAATCATTGTGAGGGGGCATTCCTACATTAGTGAGGGGGTTCACCTGTTCCATAATGGTTTAATAGTATCGCTGTTCACATCATCGTCAGGCCCCTATATTGGTTCAAAGCCTAAGGCACTCATAATAAACGTTAATGACGGCTCCTTAAAGGTGTTTGATGTGCTTTCAGGGAAACTGAACGATATTAGGCAAGCCTCGAATTCAAAAGCCTCTTAACAGTTGCCCAACTCCTCCTCACTATTGGGGGTAATTCACCCTTCTCAATATGTTCCTTTAAGAACCTTATAGTTCTTGGGTCGCTTGGATAGCCGCTGCCAAAGTCGCCGTAAATAGCCTTAAGCCTGTCAATCTCCCTATCCCTAACAACCTTAGCCACAATGCTTGCCGCAGAGACTAGCGGTATTGATTCATCCGCATGGTTCTCTGCAATAACCTCAACGTTGCCTGAATTTATGAGGGCCCTAAACCTAATGGGGTTTGGGTCTGGTGAATCCACGTAAACCCTGGTGGCCCCAGGGCACATGCCTATCAGCCTACTTATCAGTTCAGCCTCAAGGACGTTCAACAACCCCCTTAACGCATATTTATCAATAAGTTGCGGATCGGCATGAATATACTTCACGCACGGCGCCTTAGACATTATCACGTTAAATAGCCTCTCCCTTGAAGCTCTGGTAAGCTTCTTAGAGTCCTTAACGCCAATTGACTTAGCCTCATCATTACTCCACATGACTATGGCGATGACTAAGGGGCCTATTACAGGCCCTCTGCCCGCCTCATCAACCCCAGCCTCCATTAACCACCCCTCCTTACATATTCTTTAATGGAGTTTATGAATTGTACGGCTTCATCAAACCTACCCTCATTAGCGAGCCCCTTAACGTATGCTATGAGGGGTTGCATAATCTTCTTAGCCGTAAACCTGGCTAACGCCTTTAACCCATTGACATCGCCGTTAACTAGCCCCTTATCTAAAGCCTTGTCAACCTCCCTGCCCGACACGTCATAGGCCCATTGTATTAATTCACTTAACTCAACCTCAATAACCCTCTGGGCAAATAACTCCCTAAACCTGGCTAATTCGCCTTCAATGAAGCTTGACGCATCCCTCACAGCCCTCTCCTTAGCATTCATTAATTCGGCCTGGAGGGGCTTCAAATCATCTATGGTTACTGAAGCGCCGGCAACATTCCTAGGCACGCCTAAGTCAACTATTATGGGCCTCCCATTGTACCTAACCTCATCTGCATTTATCAACGGCTTAGGGGATGATGTTGCGAAGAACACCACGTCAAACCCCTTAATTAAGTTGGCCAAGCCGTCCAACCCCACGTAGCTGTAGCCATACCTTAGTGAAAGGTCTTTAGCCTTCTCAACTGTGCGGTTTGCAACAACAACGTTTCTAAAGCCCTTCTCCCAAAGCCTCTTAACGACGGTTGATGCAACAGACCCTGCGCCAACAACGAGGACCCTTACGCCATTTCCGACAAGCCTATAGATGTACTCAACTGCAAGCGACCCTATGCTTGAGGGGCCAAGCGAAATTGCAGGGTATCTACGCCTAACCTCCTTACCGACCTTAATAGCCCTCTCAACTGTAAAGCCTAGTAAACTCCCTAAGGCACCCCTCCTCCTAGCCTTATCGAAGGCCTCCTCAACCTGCCCCAGTATCTCAGACTCACCCAATGCCAATGATTCTAGCCCTGAAGCAACCCTAAATAGGTGCCTTACAGCATCGATCCCCACTAATACGTCTACCTTATCTGCAACCTTCCTACCCTTAAAGATGCCTAATGCTGGGGCTACATCATCACCATACACGTATATTTCAATTCTATTACATGTTTGAAGGACATATGCCTCAGGGTAGCTTTTCAACAAGGCCCCATAGGCCTCATCCTCATTTAACAAGACCTCTGAGAGGGTTATTGTTGACACCCTCCTGTACGTCAATGCCAATGCCTTAATCCTATTCAAATACTCATCAATGGGCATAGGAATCTATCACCTCCTTAACGTACTTTAAAGCCCCCTCAACATCACCCTTAAATGCCAGTTCCCTAAAGCGTTCATCAAACTTCAACCTCTCATAAATCCTCATCCTTAGCCCGTATTCAGCCACACTACTTTTAATGTACTCCTTAACCTTAAACCACGTCTCGGCGAAATTCATGTATCTTTCATCTGAAAGCACCTCAACTATTAGGTCCCTGAAGTACGATGCGGCAACCCCACTCTTACCCTCACTCGTAACGGCGAAGCGTATGCCATAGACCTCACCCTCAAAGGGTACTACAACCTCCGTCTCCTTGGCGTTTGTAGCATCATTGACCAGAATCCCCCTATCCCTTGCGTAGTTAAGTATCTTGCCCCTTAAGGCATCATTACCGGGCACTGTATATACTATTAAGTTAACCTTGTGTAGCCTGGAGAGGTCGAACATTGATGCGTCCATTACGATTAAATCTATGTTGGGTGACTTAGAGGCCTTGATGATTTCCTGAGATGGCTTAAGGGCTATAACAACCACATAGGCGCCCGCATCGGAGAACTTTAATGCACGCCTAGTTCCAACATAGCCGCCGCCTATTATGAGCACCTTCTTGCCGCTAAACTCAATGTACAACGGCACCTTAGCCACATCGCCTGTAGTGTAGCTTGCTTATAAATCCTCTTACCCTAAAACAGGTAACTTACTGTAGAATTTAATGTTAGGTGCCTTTCAATAAAGCCCCCTAACGCGGCTTATTAACTATGTATAGTGCCTTGGACTTTAAGATACCTCTAATAGTGTTATTTATGGGAAAAGCTTAAATAGGGGTATTCGATATCGGGCTATGAACCATAGGACCATGATACTGGTAGTAGCTATACTAGCCCTGGTGTTAGCTCCAACGACGCTTAAGGCATTGGTAATATATGGATATACTCAGCCAGCCTTAGTGGCCCCAGGTGAATCTGGGATACCACTCATAGTCAGCGTCGTCAATAACGCCAACTCACCAATATTAAACCTCACCATTAGGCCAATATTCAAGTATCCGTTTGGCCCATACAACTATGTTAATTCAACAAGCCTCTCAATAACAATACCTATACTTTATCCAGGATATAGAATCAATTTAACATACTTCATATCTATTAACCCTAAGGCCACTGATGGGATATATACCCTTGAGTTTAATGCAACATACTATACAATTGCGAACAGGACTATTGTCCTCCACGTGGGTAACAGGACTGTTGCTGAGGTGGTTCCAATCTTAGTTAACCACACGTCCATATATAATGTGACGATACCTATCTTAGGTTATGTTAGCTTCACGGCAGGCCTACCAATATGGGGTTCTGCCCAGTCGCCTATAGAGGCTGCGCCGGGTATAGGTGTCCTACCTCTAGTGATACCTGTAATTAATATTGGTAATGTGGCTGCCTCAAACATAACGGCTACATTAAGCCTCCCCCAGGGCATAAAACCATTGGTGGCTAAGGCCTCCGTGGGTTATGCGCCGCCAGGTGTACCGATATACTTGACATTCCTCGTCAATGTGACGAACCTGGTTAATGGCACGATGCTTAGGGCCAACTTGACATTGTCATACTTCTCAAACTCAACTATAAGCCTACCTGTTGAAATACCTATTGTCGGCTACGTTAAGCCCATAGTGGTTAATACGCTGTGGGGCAGTGTCCAGAGCCCAATTGAGGTTGGCCCAGACTACGGTGTGGTGCCTTTAGTAGTCATAATCAGTAATGC
>CAYFHR010000010.1:0-17599 GCA_964343155.1 uncultured Thermoproteaceae archaeon
GAGGTTAGGAGGTTCCTCATAGGTAAGGACCCCTTCAGGATAGGCTACATATACAGGGAGTGGTATAAGCATGAGTACTACATCAGCCGCTCCTTTGAGGCTGCCACAGCATACAGCGCCGTCGACATAGCTCTCCACGACCTATTAGGCAAATACCTAGGCGCACCCGTATACCAATTCCTCGGCGGCCTCGTTAATGAGAAGATTAAGGCCTATGCAAACGGCTGGTATAGCGACTGCGTAACGCCCGACGACTTCGCAAAGAGGGCTAGGGAGGTTGTTTCAATGGGGTTTAGGGCCCTTAAATTCGACCCCTTCGGCCCATACTTCGACCAGATGGATGAGGAGGGGCTTGAGGAGGCTGTGGAGAGGGTTAGGGCTGTTAGGGAGGCTGTGGGCAAGTACGTGGACATATTGATAGAGACGCACGGCAGATTCAACGTCAATACGGCGGTGAAGATGGTTAGGGCTATGGAGGAGTTCAACCCACTATTCGTAGAGGAGCCAATACACCCAGACCTAAACTTCGAGGGCCTAGCCAAGATTAAGGCTGCAGCGCCCGGCGTCAGGATAGCCCTAGGTGAGAGGATTATCAGTATCGAGGAGGCGCTGCAGCTCCTCGAAAGGGGCCTTGTCGATGTGCTTCAGCCCGATATTTCAAACGCACTGGGGTTCACGGGAATGGTTAGGATAAGGACGCTGGCCGAGGCCTATGGCGTCGAGCTGGCGCCCCACAACGCCTTCGGCCCAGTTCAGCATGCTGCAACGCTCCAATTCGACGCATCCACATACAACCTGCTGATACAGGAAAGCTTCTACGAATTCTGGCCCCAGTGGAAGAGGGATCTTGTAAACAACGCCTTCAAACTAGAGGACGGCTACTACAGGATACCTAACAGGCCAGGCCTGGGAATAGATGTGAATGAGAGGGTTTTGAAGGAAATGAGGTTTGAGGGCATGGAGCCGTTCCACGAGGAGGAGCCTGTATGGGTGATTAAAGGTACGTGGAGGAAATTCAAGTAGCCTACAGGGCTTAAACCAATGTTCAAAGTAGATAAGTGCCTTGGCGCCGGGGCCGGGATTTGAACCCGGGCCCCCTTGCGGGGACGGGATCTCGGGTCCCGCGCCTTAGGCCAAGCTCGGCCACCCCGGCTACTTTCGATTACCTGCTTGGGTTTTTAATAACTTACCCCTAGGGCCCATGGTTAGTTTTAACCCCCTCTAAGTCTTCATGCCTCATAATAATTTATAAACCAGACTCCGTCAACTAAGTGATGCATAGGGTTAATGTTGTCGTTGAGGCTCAGGGGGTTGAGAGGGATGTTGAGGTTACTGTCGGCTCACTACTCCTTGTCCAGCATGATTCAGGGGGCTTGTCCACAATGATGCTTCAGCCGTATTTAATAACCACGAGCAATTATATTAGGAAGATTTCAGCAATGTCGGGCAGCAACATTGCCTACGCAATATTGATTAAGTCTAAGGAGGACATCTACGTTACTGTTGCAAGCGACCACACGGATGTTGATGCGGAGAGGTGCAGCATAATTGCCGGTAAGCACACATACCCCAAGGTCATTGCTAGGAGGGTTTGGGACCTAAACTATGTTGAAAATAATTGGGATAACATAGAGCTTAGGAGTAATGCAATAATAAACGATGAGAAGAAGGTTGCCCAAGTCGTCAGGGGGCCTGAATTGCCTCAGCCAAGCATTGTGCTTGAAATGGTTGAGAACGCTATTGAGGAGCCTAGGAACATGGTTATTATAGTTGAGAAGAAGATTAACCCCATGGACTACATTTCAAGCAACTACTATGAAATACAAATGGTTAATAATGCGGATAAAAGGTCAATAATGCACTACTACTGGGTTGACTAGGTGCCTTAAGTGTCTAGGAGGTTAATGCTACTGGAATTGGCTAAGGAGGACCCTTTTATAGCTAGACTACTTGGCGATAGGGGGCATAGCGTCCTCTACGCAAAGGTGGAGAAGGGCGTAGCCCCACAGGGCGAGGTTGATGTTTCTGAGGTTAATCCACCGGCATTATCCAAGGCCCTCAGGGAAATTGGAATATCTAAATTGTATAAGTATCAATATGAAACGTACCTCAACGTTACGTCAGGCAGGGATGTCATAGTTACGTCAGGTACAGGTACCGGTAAGACTGAGGCATTTATAATACCGCTAATGGCCAGGGCCCTGGCTGGGAGGATTGAAGTCGTAGTATACCCCACGAAGGCCCTGGCCAGGGATCAGGAATATAGGTTTCTCAGGATTGCAGAGCCGGTAGGGTTGAGGGTTGCGGTATATGATGCTGATGCGCCTGTTGAGGCTAGGAGGCTAATATACAGTGGGGGCGTTAACATAATCTTAACGAACCCAGACATGCTTAACACAGCCCTAATACACGTGCCAGCCTTCAGGAGGATTATCAGCAGGGCCGACTACGTCTTCATAGACGAGGTCCACGTATACAATGGGGTATTGGGGTCGCACATGCATTACCTAGCCAGGAGGATCATGGCCCTAAACCCAGATGTGAGGTTTGGCGCAGCGTCGGCAACAGTTAGTAATCCTGCAGAGTTCTTCGGAAAAATCATAGGTAGGGATGTCGTGCACGTGAATGGGTACAGCGGGCCTAGGGGTGAGTTAATACACGTTATGGTTAAGCCCCTCTCAAGGGGTAGGATACAGGAGGTTGTTGAATTGGTTAAGGCATGCATCGAGTTGAATAAGAAGTGCATAGTTTTCGCAGATAGCCACTACATGGTTGAGGCAGCCAAGAGGCTTGCAGACTCAATGGGCATTGGGAGGCTTGTGGCGATACACAGGGCTGGGCTTAGGCCTGAGGAGAGGAGGCTTGTTGAGGATTCCTTCAGGAGCGGTGAGGTTAAGGTTGTTTTAGCAACACCAACACTTGAACTGGGCATCGATATAGGTGATGCAGATGTGGTGGTCCTGGCGACAAACCCACCAAGCTACATAAAGTACCTTCAGAGGGTTGGTAGGGTTGGTAGGAGGGGGCAGAGGGCCTATGCCATTCAGGTCCTTGGGGACGACCCAATGAGCACCTATTATTCAATGCACCCCGACGAATTCTACAACAGGACCCCTGAACCACTATACCTGGAGGTCATGAATGATGAGGTTGCTAAAAGGCACCTACTCGCAATGGTTAGGGAACACCCCGTGAGACTGAGCAGGCTAGGCGACTACCTAAGGCGCATAGCGCAGGTATTAGCCAACGACGGCTACTTAACGTTTAGGGGTGATAGAGTCTTCCTGAGCGAAAAGGGGCTTAAACTACTCGAATCATTCAACGTAATAAGGGGTGTTGGCGACGTGGTTTTGATAAGGCGTAGGGGTGGGGGTACTGTAGGCTTCAGGGAACTTCCAATAGCCATAGGTGAACTCCACCCAGGGGCAATATACATGCATGGGGGTAGGACCTACAGGTCCATTAAACTAGACCTAGACTCCAGGGTAGCCATAGTTGAGCCCTTCAATGCAGGGGACTTGGCCACAAGGCCCCTCTTCAACATAAACCCAACACTGGTCGAGGTCCTTGATGAAAGGAGGTTCAGGGGCATTAGGATTAGGTACGCCGTATTCGACATTGAGGAGGAGGTTTACGGCTACGTCGTCAGGAGCATCTCCAGCGGCGAGACGCTGAGCGAGAATAGGCTTGAGGAGCCGATAAGGTACAGCTACAGGACTAGGGGAATATTGGTAAATATGCCTCCGGTAAGCTTCTCAAGCGTAGAGTTCAGGGACCTTTTAGAGAGGGGTAAGGCATACCATGCAGTTGAGCACGTCTTAATATCGGCTGGGGAAACAGTCGTTAACGCGGCTCCAACAGACATGGGTGGCATATCTTACCCAACAGGGCACATAGTCATATACGACACGTATCCAGGCGGCTCAGGGGTTACCAGGGTTTTGATGGATAGGTTCGATAAGGTTGTTGAAGTGGCCTACAGCATCGTAACGTCGTGTACCTGCAGGGATGGGTGCCCCAGATGCGTATACTCACCCTACTGCGGCAACAATAACAGGATGTTGTCTAGGCTTAACTCGATTAAAGTCTTCGAAAGCCTACTAAGGGGTGATGAGGGGGTTGGGGGTGAGTTACCCTTCGAAGGCTCAATACCCTGATGCACTGCTTAAATAGTCTTGGTGAAAATCCACACCCATGAAGGCGGTAACTGTTGTACCAGGCGTCCCTGAGTCGCTTAGGCTTAGGGAGGTTGATAAGCCAAAGCCCTCAAGGGGCCAAGTCCTCCTGAGGCCTATTAGGGTTGGCATATGTGGGACTGATAAGGAGATTATAGAGGGTAAGTATGGTAAGGCGCCTCCAGGTAGCCAATACCTGATACTTGGGCATGAAGCCCTAGCCGAAGTGGCCGAGTTGGGTGATGGCGTCGACAACGCCTCGGTAGGCGACATAGTCGTGCCAACTGTTAGAAGGCCCCTCGACTGCAACCTACCCGTCGACTACTGCCCCGTGGGCCACTACGTGGAGCACGGCATATGGGGCCTCCACGGGCACGCAGCAGAATACTCAGTTACAGACGCCAAATATTTGGTTAAGGTACCTAAGGAAATCGCCGACATAGCCGTCTTAACGGAGCCCCTATCGGTTGTTGAGAAGGGTATTGACGTAGCCCTATCATTGGGCAGGTCTAGGTTTGAGTGGAGCCCTAGGAGCGCCCTGGTACTTGGGGCGGGGCCAATAGGGCTATTGGCCACAATGGTGCTTAGGCTTATGGGCATCTCCACGGTGACGACTGCAACAAGGCCCCCTGATAGCCTTAAGGCTAGGCTTGTTAGGGACCTTGGCGGGGTTTACGTGGATTCGGCAGTAGAGCCCATAGAGGGGCAGTTCGACATTGTTGTTGAGGCAACAGGCTCACCTCAGGTGCTTATTGAGGGGTTAAGGCACCTGGCGCCAAACGGCATATATGTGCTCCTCGGCGTCTACCCACCTGGAGGTTTGATGCAGCAGTTGGGTGAGTTGGCAACAGATATGGTGCTTAACAACAAGGTTATAGTTGGCTCGGTCAATGCTGGGTTAAAGCACTTCGAAATGGCGATTAAACACCTTAAGGAGTCTAAGGACAGGTTTGGCGACTGGGCGTTAAGGCTCATAACCAAGAGGGCCACTTTAGACAACTACCAGGAGGCCTATACCTGGACCCACGACGACATTAAGACTGTCCTTGAGATTGCGCCATCTTGATGAACTCCAGGATGAGCCTCCTAGCCTCCTCAGGCCCTAGGAAGCCCTTAACCTTAACCCACTTGTTTGGTTCAAGCTCCTTGTAGTGTTCGAAGAAGTGCCTAATCTGATACAGTATTATTTCGGGGAGGTCCTTGACATCCCTTATATTCGAGAACCTTGGGTCAACCTTAGCGACAGGGACAGTCACAAGCTTATAGTCAACCCCCTCCTCATCCTCCATGTTTAAGACCCCTATGGGCCTAGCACTAACGACCGTACCCGGCATAAATTGCGTGCTGCTTATGACCACCGCATCCAATGGATCACCATCGGGGGTCAGTGTGCCTGGGACGAAGCCGTAGTTGAATGGATACGACATAGCCGTGTAGAGGACCCTATCCACCACAAACGCGTCCAACTCCTCATCATACTCATACTTGACGTTTGACCCGGCAGGAATCTCTATCACGACATATATTTCATCTGGGGGGTTCCTACCTGGAGGCAGTTTACCTAGGTTCATTTAAGTACACCCGTTTCACCCGATTAATAAGCTTTTACAGGCTAACACAACCATGCGTTAAAAATAGGGTCAGTGTTCTCGGCCTTCTTCACCCATCAAGGCATGAATGGTTCATCACTGCCTGCAGCCAATCCTATAGCTACCCCTCTTAACGTTAACCCTAAGGCTACTGGTCTTATCGTAGATCTGCACTGCGTAGGATGCCTCATCCTCATTCACACTCCTCGCAATGATCTCATACAGCTTACCCCTATCAATCTCAACCATGTCTCCGCAGTACCCATCGTAGATGACGAATGGGGGTACGTCTATGGGCACTAGGCCGTATATGTGGGATCCTGGGCCTATGGACTTGCCGCTCATTATGCTTGTATTTATCCCAGTCCTAACCCAGTCACCTATAATGGGCCCCATCTTCCTTAAACCCGTATCGTAGCCTAGATACTTCACATTACCCCACGTATTCTTAACATTAGACACTGTTGTGCCAGCCCCAAAATTAACCCACTTGCCGACGTATGAGTCGCCTAGGTAGCCTAAATGCTCCTTGCGGGTGCCTAAATCCACTATGGTGTTTTTAACCTCGCCGGAGATCGCCACATTGCCGTATGTTACTGTGCCCTGCCTAACATATGTGAAGGGGGCGATGTAGGTGCTGGGCCCTATTAAGGCAGGCCCCCTTACATAGGCTGGCACATCGATGACCGTGCCTATTACCGCAATGGGCCCCTCCCTATAGTCTAAGATTACGCTACCTGATAGCTGGGAGTCGATGCTTATTAAAGGCCCCTTAATACCCATTATTCGCGATAATATGTTTAAAGTCTCCCCCAGTAAATCAATGTTAATCCTCACGATGTCCCAAACCCCCTTGATCAGCTCTATTCCGCAGTCCTCGACATAATCCTTAGAGCCGGCCACTTTAATAACCTCCTCACCACCGCACCTAACGTTAACACCTCTCTCAACATACGCCAAAACTCTCCTTATATTTGCAGAGTTAGGCACTATACATGGGTTAACTTCAGCATTGGGTTTCGTTAAATGTAGCTCACCAATGCTTAGCCTCCTTAAAATTAAGTCATTCCTCCTCAATTCCTGTTCAGGCCCAGTGTACGTGATTTCGTGTTCACCAGCCCTAATGATCCACTGTTCAATTATCCTCAAGCCGCCAACTATGAGGAATTGGGGATGCGTCGTATACGTCAATGGTTCAAGCCTTGCACTGCAGGGTAGCGTTAATGAAACCTTCACGTGGATGCCTTTGGTTAAGCTTATTAAGCGTTAGTGGGTGGGTTGCCGATGGCGACGATACCTAAGACGCTTGTGATAGGCAGATGCTGGAGGTGTGGTAGGAAGCTTAGAATGTACGATGATTATTACGTATGCCCAAAGTGCGGAGCCCTATACTGCGTCACCTGCGCTGAACGGAAACTATTCTTAAAATGCGCAGCTGATGGCACACAGCTCGTGAAGAGGTAAATGGTGGTTGAAGGCTACTTATCCTTAACCAGGAGCAGTAAATTTAGGAACGTCAGCTTCAAGGTTGGGCAATATTTAATATCGGTAAGTAGGGCATATAGGGAGTATTATGGGTTGGTTGTTTCTAAAGGCTACTCAGCCGTAATTAATACTGATGAGTGCAGGAGGCTACTTGACGATTGGGATTCCGTGGCTAGGCTGATAAGGGATGTTACCGCATCGCAGTACTACACCTTTGCAGGCCCGTTTAAGGCTAGTGAAGGCTCCATAATATTCAATGTGTACTACGACGTCTTCAAGGACGTTGAAGTAACCATAACTAGGAGGTATATTGCATTGAGGTCCAGGGACTTCAACAGGAAGTTTAGGCATAGGAGGGGCCTCCAGGGCGATTTAATACAAGTCACATTAAACATATTCGCGAAGTATATACCTTCAGCCAGTGGAAAAGCTTGAATAAACCCTACAGGCTGCGCATAAGTGATGATTAGGGGGCTTTTCATAGGGCGCTTCCAACCACCCCACTGGGGGCATGTGTGGGCTATTAGGGAGATTTTAAGGGAGGTTGATGAACTCATAATAGTGATAGGCTCAGCCCAATTCAACTACATTGAGAAGGATCCATTTACAGTCGGTGAGAGGATTTGGATGCTTAGGGAGGGGCTTAAGGAGGGTGGCGTGGACTTATCCAGGGTAATCATGGTGCCTATACCTAACATTGAGAATAATGCATCCTGGGTGGGCTACCTAAAATCATACGTACCCCCATTCCAGGTCGCATACACGGGTAATCCATTCGTCGCCATGCTCCTCAGGGAGGCTGGGGTTGAGGTTAGGCAGCAGCCCATATTCGACAGGGGTAAGTATGTGTCGACTAGGATTAGGGAATTGATGATTAAGGGCGACCCATCGTGGGAGGATCTCGTCCCTAAGTCTGTGGCCAAAATTATTAAGGATATTAGGGGTGTTGAGAGGTTAAGGATTATTGCCTTAGGCGAGGCGGCGCCACACGAATGGTGACTAGGCTACCGTAAGTAACCTTGGCGCTGCTCAACGACGCCAACATATGTATGAACACCGGCGATATTAGGTATAGTGCAAGCACTATGATGGTTATGAAGACCGCATGCTTAAAGCCCGCGGCTAGCTCACCCTCACCGAGCTTACCTGTAACAAGCCCCATTAGGAATGAGTCTATTATTGTTGTTAACGCAAACGATGTTATAACCATGTTAACCATCTGCTGGGGTATTTGGAATATCGTCGTAGCCAACCCTATGACGGTCCCAACCATTATTATCAGCGACAATATAAGCATTAGGGCCCCTATATATGGGACGTATCTTAGCGGCTTAAGCCTAGATAACGCATCCTCATTTATGCTTATCATGGATACTGAGAATGATGACAGCGTTTCAAGGACCTCAGGCAGCGCACCACCATACTCTATAGACTCCAGGAGCAGCCATGTGAAGGCCCTGACGTAGAATGACCTAACCCTATCCATGAGGCTGCCTAGAATCCTCCTCAGGGGGATACCGTACTTAACCTCCTTGGCAATTTCCCTCAAATACCTGTCGAATGTCCCATAGCTCCTTGACGATTGAAGTATTGTAATCGCCCTCTCGGGTGTGAAGCCGCTCTTACTCAGCTCGGCGAAGTCTGTTAGGAATTCTGAGAACTCCTTCTCAAGCATCCTTCTAGTTCTAATAATCCTCTCAGCATATATTGACACGGGCGTGAATGAGGCTATTAAGACTAGGGCTATTACGGCGGCGTAGTCGAGCTGCAGGGGTCCTATCACTATTCTACTTGCTAAATTGCCGTTGAATAAGGACTCGTAGATTATGATGAGCACTATTGCGTCGATTAATGCTGTTATGCCCGCTGCTATATATGGCCTATAGTCTGTGTAGGGCACCCTGTATATGGATAATTCGCCCAGGTATATGAAGGCTAGGGATATTGCAGGCATTGCAAATAGGCCGAACAGGAAGTTGCTTGAGACCGCGTTTTGAAGGGCTGTTAAGGAGCCTGTTGGTGATACTGCCTGGGCCAGGTAGAGGACATTTAGGCCTATTAGAAGTATGACGCCTGCACCTATGTATGATTCCATTAGTGTTGTTAAAAAGTCTGCACTCCTCCTAGCCTTATCCAACGTATCATTAACAATCTCCCTAAGCCTCATCTGAAGGTAGCTCACTATGTCTGACCCAGTCCTAATACCCGTCACGTAGCCTGCTATGAAGCTCCTAAAGTTGGGTGCCGATAGGTTTGCTGAACTCTCAAGTAGTGCCGTTAATGGATCCTCCCCAAGGGCCTTATTCCTGAATAAAGACTCTTTAATCACCTTATTAATGTTGTTAAGCAGCTTAACCTTAATCATCCTCTCCAATGCGCCTACTATACTTAAGTTAGACTGCGTTATGATTGAAACATAGGCTGCGAAGAATGGGAGCTCAGACTCTATGTTAAAGCCCAGGTCTGAGGCGGTTAACCTCGGCATAAGCCTCTGGAAATAATACACTATAAGTGGCGTGATGAGCATTAGTAGCCCAAATGCGAAACCTAAGGCATCTAAGGCATTTAAGCTGCCTGAACCTGAAACCACAGACTCCACATCAGCTATAAACCGGGGGGCGTAATTGGCAAGGAGCATTAAGCCTAATGGAATGGTGATCACCGCGGTGATTATCGTCGTCAACATTAGCCTCGCAATAAACCTCTCAGGGGAGGTATACGTCTTTGCTGCGTCAAGCTCCCTGAGGACGCTAGCCCTCCTCTTACTTAAATAAGCCCTAACAAGGGGCCTCATTAAGCTTAGGGCTAATTCATCAAAATCCATACCCTAAAATAGATTTATAGGTTTATATACTTATTTTCTAACCACTAAAACGGCCGCTACTTTAGGTATTCGTCTAATGCGCCCTGGCGGACCTTTCCTTTAAACGCGTTTTCTAAGTCATTTTTAATAATGCTCCTCAACTTTGGATTATACAACGCCGCTGCTGGGTGGTATGTTGGGTAGACCTCGACCTCAACGCCATTGATACTAACCCTAAATACCCTCCCCCTAAACCTGGATAATTCATCAACCTTAATCCCCGAGAACCTGAGGATTGTCCTAGTGCTATGTATGCCCAATGCTACTATTTTTCTAGGCCTAATCAGCTTAATCTGCCTGATTAAGTAGGGTAGGCAGGCCTCTATTTCAGATTCCTCAGGATCCCTGTTGTTCGGAGGCCTACACTTGACGACGTTCGTTATGTAAAGCTCCTCCCTCTTAACACCGATTTCGTTAAGCAACGCTGTTAGAAGCCTGCCGGCTGGACCCACAAATGGCCTACCCTCCTCATCCTCAACTGCACCGGGGGCTTCGCCAATAACCATAACCTCGGCATTTAAATTACCTTCACCTAAAACGGGCCTTTTCCTAGATTTATGAAGGGGGCACTTTACGCATGACTCAACCTCCCTCCTCAATTCCTCAAATTCGGCTGAAGCATCCACATGAGGTGTGTTTAGGCTGGTTAAAATACCTTAGTGGTTAAGGCTAGGAGCGCAACATATACTAGCGCGGGGATTAGGGCGATGTAATCCCCTTTAACGGGCCTAAGGGCCAACACACCCTTAACCTCAGGTTCACCGTAGAATTCGAGGTAGCTTGCAAGGAGTATTGACCTCCTTAAACTATGGACAACCACGGTGTTTAACAGTAGCAGTGGGTTAACCTTACCCAAGGCCCTTAATATTGAATACGCATAGTCTATGTCTTGGCTTACTTTAAGTAGGTTTGTTAATGATAGGACGTATATTAAGGCTAACCTACCTAACCTAAATGCCTTTAGGAGCCCAACAACCTCAACCAGGCTTAACGATGATTGAGCCGCCATGAAGCCCGCAATGAATGTGATAACCGCCAGCGAGATCCCTAAGGCCTTAACAACACCAATTGCCAAACCCTCAAACCCACCTAAAAGCACCGCCGCCAACGACACCGCAACTATTATCAGCGCCAGGTATGATAATGCCCTAGCCCTAGCCCTGAAGTAGCCCAATGTCCTGAGGAGCATTAGGTATGTTACAAGTCCAGGAGCCTCAATTAATGCGAGCCTCATGGGGTTCATGAACCATATTGACGCCAGATAAGGTATGGTTAATATTGCTAAAGATAATTTACCTAGAGTACTCATTTCACGTAGGGGCCCTCTACCGCCCTTCACAAATGCTTTAACAAATTCACTGGCCATTTAGGCGCACCCTTCTTACAAGACCAAGTGGGCCATTGAAAATGTATGCCTCGTATTTGTTCAACATCTCTACTAAGCCGAAGTCCTGGGTGGCTACGATAACCCTCAACCCACTATTCACCATAACCTCCACTAGGCGCCTGGCATGTTCCTCATCAAGGCCTGCTGTGGGTTCATCAAGGGCCACTGCCTTGAAGCCTAGCGATAGTGCAAGGGCCATGGCTAGCATCCTCTTCTGGCCCTCGGATAATTCAAGGGGGTCCCTACCTAAGTCAATATCAAGCCCCACCGCCTTTAAACTGCCCCTAAGCATATCCATATTCGGCCTAATGCCCCTAGCCTTAGCCAGCTTCGCGTAAAGCCCCTTGACGGTAGCCTCCATGGCCATTAACGAATCTATGTCCTGGGGTATGTATAGTGTTTTCAAGCCATCAACAGACCCCTTTGTAGGCCTCAACATACCTGACGTAACCCTGAGCAGCGTTGACTTACCTACACCATTGCCCCCAATGACTACTGCTATGGGGCTTCTTAAACTTAGGTTAATACCCCTCAAAACGTATTCATCACCATAATTGTATCTAAACCACACATTGCTAAGCCTAAGCCAGGGTTCGGCATTTTGCCAGCCTTCATCCTGGCCATCATCAACGTCAACTACTTTAACTTCCCCACTACATCCCTCTGGTTCACTCTCCTTAAGTACGCCATCTGCCAGCCTAAACTGCCTATACTTTAAGCCCCCTGGAACGCACCTATGTTCAAGGACTAGCGCTGTTAATGAATTAGATGTAATGATCTTGGCGAGCCTTATGGATGATTCAGCGTCGAGGTGGGCTAATGGTTCATCAAGGACAATAACCCTCACCCCCCTGGCTAGGGCCTTAGCTATGGCTAACCTTTGAAGCTGGCCCATTGAAAGCTCCGTGACAAGCTTACCCAATACTCCACCGCTAAGTCCCGCAATCCTCAGTATTTCATCAACCGTTGAGCCAACTTCATGGGCGTAGGATTCTAAGTCATCTGAAATCCTGGGGTATGTGAAGTGTATTGTTGGGTCTTGGAAGACGACTGAAATGTACCTAGACCTCTCCCGAGGGGCCTTATCGGATAATTCAACCCCATCAACCTTAATCGAGCCCCTGGCCCAACCACCCTCAAGGCCTATTACGCCTGCAATAGCCTTAACAAGCGTTGACTTACCTGAACCTGAAACACCCCTAACAATAGCCACCTCCCCACTGTTCAATTCCAGGTCCACACCCCTTAAAACCTCAACGTTACCATAGCCGGCCCTAAGCCCCGTTATCTTAAGCATTTGTAAGCCACCTAAACCTCCTAAGCAGGGTAGTGTAGGTTGGGTATGTTAAGGCCAGGTATATTGCGGCTATGGATGCGTTGAATATAGCTACAGGTATTATTAGGGCTAACGTAAGTTCATACGCCTTAACCCACGTCAACCTATAGAACAATACTAGCCATAGTGGGTCTATTAAATAGTTTAAAAGTACCATGCCTCCAACCCTAGATACCCCAGCCGCCAGGGATCCAGCAATATATCTACGTTTAAGCTTCGCAGGGTTGAGCACCCTTGGCCTGGCTATAATAGCCATGGGGGTGAATGTCAAGGCCTCTGCCGCGAATTTCATAAATGCGCCAATTGGGTCACCGCCCCTTAATAGGCTTAGGAAGAGCACTAGGTCTGCCAAATAGCCCCATTTAAGGCCTAGCGCCAGGGATAATATAAGCAGTGGTATTCCTGCCAGGTCGTATTTTAGGAAGGGGGCTAGTGGGAATGGTATCTGTATAAATGATAGGGCTACAGATAGCGATGCCATTATTGCAGTGAATGCGTATTTAAAACTTCCAGCAACCTTAACCTCAGCCTCAACGCGCCTAGGTTCCACGCCAGCCCCCTCAAATTCATATTTTAAACTTTTCCTCACAGCTAATAAACCGCAGGTTTAGGGGTTATTAAACCTATCAGGCGAATATTACGTATACTTCCCTAGAGCACACTAAAACTTTTAGTGTGCTCAGGTGTGTTAATAAGGCTACTGTTTAAAAATGGGCAGGAATATGTGCTGCGTGGTTAAGCGCTACTACGTATTGGTTAACCCGTGGCAGGCTAGGGTATTTGTAACAGGCAATAGGCTAGACCTGGAGCTGATACATACGGGGGGTTGGTGGTTGATGGGTTCTAGCAAATCCTGGGTAAGGGCGTATGAGGCTGCTAGGGCTATTGCAGACAGGTTCAACTACACCGTCGAGTGGTATCTTGAGGAGGAGAGGGAGTATAAGGCTAGGTTGAGGAGGATGCTTAAGAATAGTAGGAAGGTCAGCCGCCTATGACTGTTTCATAGACCTTCCAGGCAATCAACATGTGCCCCTTCCTAGTCGGGTGGACTGCATCTGGGGCCAGGGCCTCAGGCTCAATGTAGTTTAACAGCCTCTGGAACTCGTCATGTAGATTTATGAAGAATGCCGAATACTCCCTACTCAACTCCTCAACAACATTAATGTAGGCTGGCAGCGCCTGCAGTATGAGCCTCCTGAACGTGTTCAATGTATTAGCCCTAGTGACGTAGAATGGGGCCATTAGCAGTATTTGGGCGTCTAGGGATTTAACGGTCAGGTTAAGGACCTCGTCATACATTTTTCTGAAGTTTTCAGGCGATAGGCCAACGTCGCCTCCGAGGTATCTATGCACATCGTTTATGCCTATCAGCACCGAGACTAACCTAGGCTTAAGGTTAATCACGTCGTCCTCCCACCTCTCCCTAAGATCCCTAATAGTATTTCCACTAATACCCTTATTAACCACATTCAACCTAAGTTCAGGGTGGCTGACGTCGACTAGGTCTTTGAATAATGAAACGTAGCCATTCCCCAGGGGCGGCGCCTCAACCCTCCTGCCGCTGTCGGTTATGCTATCGCCTATGAAGACTACTGTATCGCCTGGATTTAACCTAGCCTTAACCACGGCTACAACTAAACATACCTGATATTAAGTATTACCATTCATTAGGTAAGGTGGTGGGCCCGCCGGGATTTGAACCCGGGACCTCCCGGTTATCAGCCGGGCGCTCCGACCAGGCTAAGCTACGGGCCCTGTTGCTTTGCTGCTGATAGGTTTAAAACTTTAATCCATTGTGCAGCCTAGTAATGGATGCCGTCGGCTACATTAGGGTTTCGACAGATGAACAATACATCGGCCCTGAGGCCCAGAGGAGGGCTATATATGAATATGCCAGGTCAATGAACCTGAACGTAGTAGAGGTCTTCAGCGATATTGGCGTAGGCGGCGATGTGGATCCATTGGAGAGGCCGGGCTTCTCGCAAATGATTAAGTACGCCTCAGGGAGGGGTGTGAGGCACATAGTGGTTTACGCGCTTGATAGGCTCGGCAGGGACCTACTATCCGTACTAAGGCTACTTAGGCGCCTTTCAGAGCAGGGCTTCGTAATATTGAGCGTTAGGGAGCCCCTTGTGGGTTTAAGGGACCCCACAGCCTCATCGATAATAATACCTGTAATGCTTTCAATAGCCCAGTATGAAAGATTCCTGATTAGGGAGAGGACTAGGAATGCCCTGAGGGCTAGGGGCGTTAAACATAGCCTTAACCCGCCAGCCCATGTTAAAGGCATGGCCATTGAAATGTATAGGGGTGGTTTAGGCATTAAGGCCATCTCCAGGGCATTGGGCATATCTGAGAGGCAGGTGAGGAAGATACTTTACGAAGCCGGCATACTTACGCCGGGCCCAAATACGTGCCCTAGGTGCTTCCACAGGCTAATATGGGACCCAATATATAATGCCCCCTACTGCCCAAACTGCGGCTACGTTAAGCAGGGTTAATGAACGACGACATGTCGAGGTTGCCCAGCCTCTTAACAAGCCCAGACTTGGCAACCCAACCTTCGAGGGGGACTCTTAGAAGCTTGGCAACGTAGCTTAATGCGTCTTTAAGCGTATCAAACCTTTCATAGGGGCCGCTCAACATGGCCCTCACATTCTCCCTAACCCACCATACGCCCACAGGTATGTTGAATCCACCGTATATTTCACGCCAAAGTATTGCCGCGGCCTGCCTACGCATCCTGTAGAGGGCCTCTGCAGTGGCCAACCTGGCCGCGTAATAGCACCCACCTATTGATGGGTACTCATCCCTACCCCCATAGCCCTCCCAATCAACCTCAACCACAGGCTCCCTACCCCACTGATTCCACGTACTGCCCGGCCACCAGGCCTCACCCCACTCAAACATCCACCTATGAGGCGCCAAGATTGCTACAAATAAATTATCCTTAATCGACCTGGCGTAAACCCTATACTCATCTATAGTGTCGTAGGCCTTAACCTCTTCAACAAGCCTATCTGACACAGCCTTATCAACGGCAGTTATAGACCACCTGGTGGGTACAAGCCTCCTCCTGTAGCCAACCCCCAGGGCCCCAACGCTTAGGAGCCTTGAAATGTGGCTGACATCAACCCCAGACCTATACAGGGTCCATATTGCCTCTGTGGCGTTTAAATCAACGTCACTGTAAGCCTTCTCAACAACCCTGCTGGGGGGCGGCATTGAGGAGAGCTTCATGCTGTCCAGGGGCGCAGATGGGCCGAATGGGGGTGCCTCCTCGCTTAAGACTACATTAGCCCTCAGCGGTTTCGTAAGCCTCAACTCTGAGTCGACTGGGCCCTGGGAGAGGGCCATGGTTTGTATGTCGTGAAGCACCCTTGGTGGATCCCTCGCGTCGCTCACCCTGAACCTAACCATGCCCCTAACCATTGAAAGCCTCATGGCCAGGTAGTCTTCAAGGTCCCTGTTAACCCACTTCGACGGCTCCTCCAAATCCCTGGTGTCTCCATGGATGGGCGGTGTGGATGGGTATACGGGCACCTTGGGGTAGTTGGCCCTACCCACAAATACGCTTGGGGGTGAGGAGCCGTCAACATTGGTCCTCCCCTCAACATTACCGATAACCCTCCTAACCCTCAGCCTTGTTAAAAGTGGGCAGTAGGATAATCCACATAGGTAATATTCCCCACGGCACCTGACGCATAATTCAGGGTTAATCCGCACTGTGCCTAGTCTGTAGGGGGTGTATTTTGCTCTTTCTCTCACTTAGGGACAGGTATTTTACCCAAATACTCACCCACAATATCCTCACCCCTAACCCCCTCCAGGGCTGCCTCAGGTTTAACAACGATCCTATGCCCGAGGACTTCAACGGCAGCCGCCTTAACGTCGTCTGGGATTACGTAGTCTCTGCCGTCCAGCAGGGCTATTGCCCTGGCAATCCTCATCAACGATATTAGGCCCCTTGGGCTTGGGCCCGCCAAAACCCTTTGATCACCCCTAATCACCCTGAAGGATGAGATGTATTTGACCACGTCGTCGCTTACCGAGACCTTAGACTCTATGAATTGCCTAATTTCAAGGAGCTCCTTAGCTGAAAGAATAGTCCTAGCATATATTGACGGGTCGTCCGTCCTCCAGCCAATCCTCCTCTTAAGTAGGTCAACCTCATCCTCAGGGTACCCTAACTTAACCTTCACCATGAATCTGTCTAGTTGTGCTTCTGGTAGTGGGTATGTGCCCTCGTATTCTATTGGGTTTTGTGTTGCTATGACTATGAATGGTTGTGGTAGCTTATAGGTCTCCCCCTCTATTGTTACTTGGAGCTCCTCCATAGCCTCAAGGAGGGCTGACTGGGTTTTTGGTGGAGCCCTATTGATCTCGTCTGCAAGTATTAGGTTTGCGAAGATTGGGCCCTTAACAGTCTCGAAAACACCCAAACCCTGCCTCCAAACCCTAGTACCGATAATGTCGCTAGGCAGTAGGTCAGGCGTAAACTGAATCCTCCTAAACTCAAGGCCAAGAACCCTAGCCAACAACTTAGCCAAAAAAGTCTTACCAACACCAGGAACATCCTCAACAAGAACATGACCACCAGCCAAAATAGAGGCGAAGATTATTCTCAACACTGATTCGCTGCCGACGAAGTATTTCATAACCTCTTCAATGGCTTCATTAACCTTGGAGAAGACTTCACCATTACCCATTACTGCTCATTAACCGTTATCGCCTAGGCTTAAATAAGTTTCCCCAGGAATCAGA
>CAYFHR010000011.1:0-17322 GCA_964343155.1 uncultured Thermoproteaceae archaeon
TTAGGTGTTCTTCAGGTACTATGTCGTCTAAAGTCCCCCTAATGTATATTATTGGCGGGTGGTTCCTATTAATGTACCTTATTGGCGACGTTTCCTGTAGCTTATCTATGCCTAGTTTTGCTAAGTCCTCATATATGCTTCTTTTAAATGACCCTGGCTCACTTTTCTCAAGCCATTTAAGTTGGAGTACCCTGTCTACTGGCGCTGCCACGGCTACTACGCACGACACCTTATCCGGGTTTCTTGCCGACAATAGGAGTGCTACAGTGCCCCCCATTGAATGCCCCCCGACGATTATTGGTTCCTTTGAATTGTTTAAAATCCTCAACCCCTCCTCATAGCCGTCGTCAACCTCGCTTATCCTGGGCGCAATGACTTGAAACCCCATTTCCCTGAATGGCCTGGTTAGCCAGTTAATCTTCTCTGGGCTTGAACCCCTCCCATGGAAGAGTAGCGCTATCATTGGGGCCTTTAGGAGGGTTGAAGTGTTTTTAAGCCGTTTGCCCCTTAAATCATTCTTAGGATTAGTTCGTTTATGGCCTCACCCCTATAGCCTAAGTCACCCCCCTCGTTGAAGTGCCTCTTAACGCTCCTTAAACCGCCCTTTGGTGGGTGTAGCCTGAAGAATGGCTTTAGGCCCGGTATGCAGGATGCCTTACCGTTAACGATGCTTGGCTTCTCATTTTTACGGCACCAAAGGCTCTTAACCTCACCCCTAATGTAGGCGTCTACAAGCTCCTCAATACTCTGCCAGCCATACTTCCTTACATACTCGTCTGTGAGCGGCTTATCGCCAACAACCCTACCCCTCGCCTTAAGTAGCGCTATGAGCGTATCCCTATTCACCTCACCCCACGTAACCCAACTCTCAACAACCTTAAGCATGCCCCTGAGGGAGTCTGTTAGGGGATATATGCTGCATGTGAACCTCCTACGCAGCCTAAGCAGGTTAAGCGTATGTTCTATCTCAGGCCTCGCGTCTGCAAGCCCCCTCAGCCTAATCACGGCCACAATCGTCCTGCCAGCCTCCTTCCCAGCCTTAGCCTCAGCCTCCATACGTCAGCCCCCTCGTGTAGCCTTTTTAAGCAAATCTAATGCCTTAAAGGACCTGACCCTTAAAATAGGCCCCCTCGGGGCCTGCGTTGGCCCGTGTATGAAGCCTATTTCGCAGCATAGCCCCCTACTCGGCTTAATCAACATAACCGTGTCGTACAACCTGTAGTAGTCTAGGTCGCCGCCCTGGTACGTGTCTGCGTTGAAGACCTCGGCCAATAGGTCTATGAACTCTGGGCTGCCCCTGAGGTAGCTTACAATAGCCATGTCCCTCGGCTTAGGTAGATTAGGCCTACCCGTAAACATGTCTATCAGCAGTTTAACGCCGGATAGGGTTGCTATGTAGGGTATTTTAGTGAGGCCACCTTCACCAACCTTAAAGAACCTCATTGATGATGGGTTTCCGTGGAAGTCTGTGAACAGGACTACGTACCTTGCCCCGTATTTAAGGGCCTTCAGGGCTAATTCATCTAAACTACTCCTACCCCTATTAACCTTAACCGCATTTGGTACTGCCTGGGCTAGCTCGTTGAGGAACTGCCTCATCCTCATTGAGGCATCCCTCGACGACGTTAAAACTACCCTGGCCTCCACCCTAATTGTGGGTGGGTGAAAAGCTTTATATACTTCTAAACCCTGGGCTTAACGATGCGGATACCGTTTTGCGAATTCTGCGTGAAGACGCGGCTCTTCTGCCCCAAGTGCCAGTCACTGCTTGACAGTGGGCAGTACCAGATGCTTGACGTGGACGTCATAGACGCCGTATTGAGGCTTAGCGACGAGGACCAGAAGGTTAAGGACGCATTATCTGGGGTTGAGTACCATAAGGCCTATGACGTGGGCGACGTGGTTTACGTCGCCCTGAAGGGCATTAGGAAGGTTCACCCAAACATGAGGAAGCTCATCGAGGGTAGGCTAACTGAGGTTTTAGGTAGGCCAGTCAGGTTGATAGAATACACAACCGACGTGAACGACCTCGTGACGCAGATAGCCTACCCAGCCAGGCCCATTGTGGCAACCACATGGCTGCCGGACGGCACTAACGAGACTGAGGTCAGGATATTTAGGAGCGACATGAGGAGGCTTAAGATTAAGCCATCTGAGATGGCTAGGCTCCTGAGCGCCTTAACGAACAGCAATGTTAAGGTTAGGGTTGTTGGCAGGGGAGGGGCCTAACGGTAATGCTTTAAAACATAGCCTATTAGGCGTACCCGGTGAGTGGGATGGCTGCCCAGGAGGCTACAATACTCGTGGGTAAGAAGCCCACAACAAACTACGTAATAGCAACAGTAATGCAGTTCAACCAGGGCAGCAAGAGGGTAATCCTCAAGGCTAGGGGCGCGGCCATTGCAAGGGCAGTGGCCGCGGCAACGATGGTTAGGGACAGGTTCCTGGCAGGGCAGGTGGACATAAAGGAGGTCAAGCTACTGACGGACAAGGTGACTGCCCAGGGCAAGGAGAGGACCGTAGCCGCCATAGAGATAGTCCTTGAGAAGAAGTAACCGGCAACCCGTAAAACGGCTACGTAATGCAGCCTTTTTATTGAGGCGCCTTAGCCTTAATACAATTGGTGATGACCCTAGGCTGCATGAGTGGTGATTTAGGTTAATAGCGCTGACTAATCCTCAACCAAACCCCACCCAATTACTAAAATACCCTCAACAGTACCCAGTGAAACCTGGCTAACCGAGAAGCCCACATTAATCAGCCTGCCCCTAGACCCCAGCTCAGCCCCAACCTCCCTAACGGCCTGCTCAACCCTCCTCAAGGCCTCCTCCATGGTTAAACCAGCCCCGACGGGTATTGAGCCTACGGAAACCCTAAGGGGTATGAACCTTTGGGCTGTAACCAGCCTCATTAAGGCACACCACTATTAGTTTAGATAAACCTTCCGCAAGCTCCCTAAGATCCCTCAACACATCCTCCATACTGTATGAAGTCGGTATATTGCCGACGTCCCCAATCCACCTTGGGACGATGTGGAAGTGGACGTGCTCCTCGTAGCCGGCCCCAGCAACCCTACCCACATTAACCCCTATGTTGAAGTCGTCCGGCTTAAGGAGCCTGGATAATGCGCAGGTCGACGCCTTAAGTAGGGCTGCGCATTCGTAAAGCTCATCCTTAGTCAACATCCTTAGGGAGGGCACATGCCTCCTTGGGGCTATCAACAGGTGGCCCCTGTTGTAGGGGTACTTGTTCATGAGGACTACGCAGTATTCGCCCCTGTAAACCACGAACTCACCCCTACCTGCAGCGGCCTCACACATGAAGCACCCCTCCCTATTCCTCGACACCGAGGAGATGTACTCCATCCTCCAGGGCGTATACAGTGCCACGGCCCCTAACCCTCCAATTGCTTATATAGGTAAGCCTTCTGTGGATTGGTTAACTGGAGTAGTGATGTAACAACCTCCTTAACGTCCTGTTCGCCAGGCCCGGCGCCCACGTTTTTAAGTAGGAGCGTCCTGACGTAGTCAAGTATCATTGGGTTGACCCTGACGTATACGTCGACTAGGTCTAGTAGGTATGGGTATCCTGTTGACGTCGTCTGAGATGCTAGGTATGATACTATTTTGTCGTGGCCAATCTTTGCGAAGTCCAGGACCTCAACCTTAGTCGCTATTGAGGAGTTCTGGGCCTTGTAGAATAATACGTTTAAGTCCCCAATCCTTGAAACACCCCTCAACCTACCCCCATCACCCGTGAATACCCTTTCAAGGTTCTGCAAACCCTCGTTAAGCCTCCTCTCAGCCTCATCCCTACCCATACCCTTCTTAACCTCGCAATCCATGTAATTAACCCTAATCCACCTGGGTAGGATCTCCCTGAAGGAGCCCACATTAGCATACTCCCCCCTCCTCAAAACCAGGCTCATGGCCAACTTGTCGTTAACCTCAAGGCACCTGTTCAGGAATATTGAAAGGTACCTAGACCTAACCCTCTTAACAACCCCAACCAGGGTTGTTTGGGTGTCCTCAGCCAGCGCAATCATCCTGTCCACAACCTCCTCAATCCTCTTCCTCGAACTCTCCCTAGAAGGCAGGTTGTATGGGAGTGGATGTATGTATATTTCGCCATCAAGTATAATCATGTCTATAACCCTCCTACCCCTCTTCTTATCCCTAAGAAGCCTAATAGCCAGCTCCCTCTCCTTAACCTTAGAGAACAATTCAATGGACTTACTCACCTCGCTGGAGTCCTCAAAAATGACCGTCCCCGTAACATACTTGTCTGTAACACCCCCAGCCTGCCCAACGTAGCCGTAGGACACTACAGTTAAGACTCCCCCAACCAGTTCGAGGGGTGTTTGTGGGAAGCTTGAATCTATGGCGTATGTGAAGTATTGACCGGGCTTCTGCTGAATAGGCCTAATGGCGCTGCTTAGCGAGTCCCTTAGGGCCTTGACATCGCTTATGAAGGCTGTTAAATCGAGCCTACCTGCAATGGCCCTGGAGTCTTCATATATTGCGTTGAGTAGGGGTGGCTCGATCCAAAACTCTATGTCGAACTCACCCTCCCTAAACATCACCTCACCTCCCTAACCTTAATCAAAATGGGCCTCTTGAGGGGGTTCATTAGGCCTGCAACGAAGAACTCCCTCCTATCCAGGTTAGCTACCACCGAGTCGCTTACATCGGATAGGTCTAGGTATGTTGAAAGCTCCCTTAAGTCGCCCTGGGTCTGAAGCCTGCCGAAGAATACTGTCCCTAGGTTTGCCCTCACGTTGGATGCAATATCCCTAACCATCCTCTGGCTGGCCAATATTAGGCTTAAACCCCACTTACGCCCCTCCCTAGCCGTCGTCTCTATGGCATCCTTGCAAATGGTCCATTCGTCCTCGGGGACGTAGTTCTGGGCCTCATCTATTACGAAAACCATGTTTGCAGGCACCTTAACCTCACCGCTCTTAACCATGTTCCAGGCAGCCTCAATGGTATCCGCCACTATTGCCTGCTTAACAACCAGGTCCGTGTCCTGGCTCAGGTCCACTACAACGAGGCCCTCCTCGTAGGCCTCCCTAACAATGTCCGACGGCTCTATCGTCCTCTTATTCAACTCGTCGAAGAATTCGTCAGGTATGAAGTGGTCTATGAATAGCGTCGCCTTGGCTATTGTGGAATCCCTGGCGCCAACCCTACTCATGCTGCTGCTTAGGTGTTTTACGAACTCCCTCTTACTCCACTTTACCCCACGCTTACCCTGAACCCCCACGCCCTGTTCATTATGCATGTATGTTAATACGGCGACCTCAAGGTATTCGCCGTAGGTTTGCCAGGTCAGCCTAGCCTTAGCAGCCAGCACAGACGCTATGGTGGGTGGATTTATTGTAATTGATTTCGAGCCTATTGTAGACGCCTTAATGTGGGGTGCGTAGTCCGCCCCACTGTGGTCGAACACTATGGCCCTATACCCAGCCTTGACAAGCTCCTCAACAAGCCCCCTGACGAGCCTAGACTTACCGACGCCGGTGGCTCCAAAGACGCCTATGTGGTATGGCACGTAGGATGCGTCTAATGGTAATTCCCAGCCGCTGTACTTATGTGCACCCACCGATATTTTTAAGGGGACTTTAACAACGTTGTTTAGGAATGAGCCGTCCTTAATTATGAATACCCTCGAACCAGGCGTAGCCACGTGGACCACCTCCTCCACCTGGCCCTTAGCAACATTAACCTCGCCGTAAAGCCTAACCACAGCCGATGTGTAAGGCATCAATAGTGAGGGGTCTAGGATCTCGGGCCTGTCTATGAAGGGCGTCCTAACCCTATCGCTGACTATCGGCTCACGCTTAGTAACCCTCCTAATGACGCCCAGCAGTAGCTTATCCTCAATCGACTCATCCCTTATCAATGCGAACTGCTCATCGACCGCGTATTGTTCAGCCTTCTTGTAGAACTGCATTGGCGCATACGCCGATGTTGCGCCGCTGGCCACTAGGCCTACTTCGACGCAGCATTTCGATAAAATTTCCCTAACCCTGCTGCTCATCTAAACCGTGGCAATAGGCGTTGGGTAGTATTAAACCTATTGTGTAACTTCCATACTCTAAAACTGCTTAAAGTTAAAGTGAACTGAACCTATCTATTATCAATGCCCTGTCCAGGTTCGATATGTCGTCTATCTTTATGAATAGGCCATTTCCTATCTTCGAGAGCCTAAGTAATAAGTCGTCGTCGCTGTTGTCGCCAACGGCTATTGCCGATAATGTTGCCCCAATCCTCCTAAGCTTCTCAGTCTCCTTAACGCAGCCAACCGCGTTGACAGTCCTACCATCCGTCACGCAGATGACGTGCTTGTTCGGTGAAGTCGACTTGGATGCTATGAACCTAGCCTTCTCAATGGCGTTGGCTATGTTTGTGCCTCCCCCAGGATATACGTAGGATATCAGCTCCTCCATCTCCCTAACATACCTCCTGACAGGGTGAGGCTTCCACAGTATGTCTGCCCTGAAGTTGAATAATATTACTGAAAGCCTATCATTCGTCTTAGCCAGGTACCTTATGTATTTGGCCACTGCGTTTTTAGCAATCTCCATCTTGGTCAGGGGGCCGCTAAACTCCTTCATGCTCCCCGACGTGTCTAGGCAAAGTATCACGTCAGTCATCTTGACGTCGGCATACTCCCTCACCGATATGTCCCTGGTGCTTATTGGCTTACCCAACATGGACTTCCTCATTATCGTCATCGACGTCTTATCGAGGTCTATGCTGAATGGCGCATCACCAACCCTATACTCCCTAATGCCGCTCACGTAGGATGGGTATGTTGAAGGCTCGGAGAACCTACTAACCTTAATTGTGTCGCCCAGGGACGCCTTCCTAGGTATCTTATCTAGCGCCCTGAAGACCCTTAAGCCACCCTGCGGCTGCTGAACTATGCCGTATGAGGCCAGGTACCTTTTAATCATCCTAAGCACCTTAACCTTACTGACTATGTGGGCCATGGGGTCCACGAACATGTTTATCAACTGGGCTAGGTTGACGAAGTTCATTGTGCCTACACTGCCGTAGAAGGCGTCGTAAACCATTGTGGCCACTGCGTCGGGGTTCTCAACCCTAGTCCCCTCACCGGCAACTGCTAAGTCCACGTTAAGCTCCCTCCCACCACCCTGCCCCCTCTCCCTGGGTGTACCTAACCCACCCTGCCCACCCGTGGATGCTTGCGTTAAGTCCCCTGACGGCCTGGGCCTAGCCAGGTCGGCGACCATCATTAGGGCTAGCCTGAAGGCCTCCTCAATAATAGCCCTCTTGTCAGCCCCCTCCCTAACCTTGACGGAATTCAGGAGGTTCTCGACGCCAACCCTTATGATTAAGTCGTCTGATGCGCCGCCGTTGAGGTTTATCGCCATTTCAATATCCTTCAATGCGTATTCATAGCTCCTAACCGAGCCTGGGCTCAATACGTCTGGGTGGTTTTGGAGGTAGTAATACACCTTGCCTAATATATCCGCTATGAAGCCCTCAAGGGTCAACTTATCCACGCTTCAACACCAGGGCATTTGGTTATAAACCATTCTACGAGCTAAACGGGTTCCTCAAAATGATGAACATTGGCGTACCTGTATTATTCACAATGCTTCTAGGTATCGTTAAGCTAAATATCCTATATGTTAAATTCAGCGCATTATTAACAATGCCCAAAGCCTCACTGGGCGTTAATTTGATTGAGCAGTCTGGGTAAGTCTTGTTAAGCTCCATGTATGCGGATATTGGGTATGTGAACTCGGCCTGCTGATTACCATAGAGGTATGCTGGTATTATACCATATAGGTAGTCTGCGAAGTATGTCGAGTTTATCGCCTCTAAGGCCTTAGACTCACCGTACTTACCATATATGCAGCTCCACATATTCCACAGGGCCACGCTGTAGTTGAAGGCTGTTAACGAGTATTCTGCGTAGTATTCATTTTTCTGATACTCATAATATTCATAGGATATATAGTATCCCACCGCGTGGGTTGGGAAGTAGATTGCGATATAGTATATGTCGCCCCTACTTATGAGGGGTGCGAGCTGGCTGAAGTTGTATATGTCAAATATTGTGCAGTATGGGCATACTGGGTCTAGGAGCTCTATGACTAGGTATTGTGCATGTGGGTTACCGAACCTGAGGATGAATGGGCTATTTGAGCTTAATAGAGTCTTTAACTGATCTATGTCAGATGGGCTCAATGGATATGTCCCCATGCCCTTAGACTGCTTTAAGCTAATTGAACTGCCGCTGACAATGCTACCCACTATGGTGGGTATGTTTGGGTAGTAGCCTATTATATATAGGTCCTCACCCGTTGAAAGCCCCCTAACGCTTATTGACGGCGCCAAAATGTGCTGCACAAATACTAGGTAATATGCAGCAATGGCCACAGCTACCACAGCAACGGCCACTATCGTTAAGGCTACCTTATTCATGTTTTAACCAACATCCCAGCATTATTAAAGTTTTCCCAAAACTTAGCGCTAAAATAAGTGCTGCTTATTAACCTTAGCAGTATATTGGCCTGTGGGCAGGTTCTTTGGGACTAATGGTGTTAGGATCAGGTTTGAGGGGGGTTACGATATAGGGTTTGTTGTTAAGTTCACAGAGGCCATAGCAACATACCTAGGGTCCGGCGACGTCCTGGTGGGCTTCGACGCCAGGACGACGAGCATGCCTTTAGTTGGCCTAATATACGGCACCTTAACGCTACACGGAATCGGCGTCGATGTAATAGGCCCAATACCCACGCCAATACACCAGTACCTCGTCAAGGCCTGGAGGTATAAGGGTGGCATAATGGTTACTGCAAGCCACAACCCACCCCAGTACAATGGGATTAAGGTTATGGGTAGTGACGGCGTTGAGGTTGATAGGCCCATTGAAGACGAGATAGAGTCAATTTATGTTAACGGCAGGTTTAAGGCGCCGTCCAGCTTCGATAAGGTTGGCAGGTTAAGCATCCTAAATGTTGAGGATGGCTTAAGGGAGTATAGGGAGCATCTATTGAGCTTAATCGACACGAAGCCCATTGAGGCTAGGGGGTTTAGGATTGTTGCAGACTTTGCAAATAGCGTAACATCAATAGCCCTCCCATATGTGCTCAGGGGGCTTAACGTAAAGGTCCTTTCACTCAACGGCCACATCGACGGCCTATTCCCAGGAAGGCTGCCTGAACCAAGGCCAGACACGTTGAGGGAGGCCTCAAGCCTAGTCCCTGAGGCTGGGGCAGACCTCGGCGTCGCATTTGACGGAGATGGGGATAGGTCAATGTTCATCGACGAGAGGGGCGAGGTCATTTGGGGCGATAGGACGGGGGCAATATTGGCGCTGTCCATGTTGAAGAGGGGTGATAAGGTTGTTACGCCAGTCTCATCGAGCATAGTTGTCAAGTGGAGCGTTGAGGGGGCTGGCGGCCAGGTTGTGTGGACTAGGGTTGGTTCAGTGGACGTGAGCCACACCGTGGTTAGGCTAAACGCCCTGTGTGGATTTGAGGATAATGGAGGCTTCATATGGCCTAAACACCACCCAGTCAGGGATGGTATAGCCACCACACTCCTAATGCTCCAAACCCTAGCCACAGAGAGGGCGACTTTATCGAGCCTAAACGCCAAGATGCCTAAAATGTATTCAGCCAGGGATAGGGTTGAGGTCGATAGATCGGTGGCCAGGCTGGTTACCGAGGAGTTGGCTAAGCTTGATTGGGGTGGGGAGAAGGTTACGATAGATGGCGTCAGGGTCAATTACGCAGACTCCTGGTTCCTGGTCAGGCCAAGCGGCACCGAGGACCTATTGAGGATTATTGTTGAGGCCTCCAGCGAGGCCTCATTCAACGAGCTCAGGGGTAGGGTTATGGGTAAGGTTAATGAACTGGTTAAGAAGTATGCGGCTAAGCCCTATACTTAGCCACAAGTTCATTCAACTTAACGTAGCTTAGGTATGATGCCAGGAGCACGATGATGTATATGGCCAATGCCGCGTCCACGGGGGCTGAGACTATGGGCATTGAGTATAGGGATGGCACTATAAGCCAGATATCGTGGGCTATGAAGTATGACGCCGCGAATATTGAGGACGCAGCCGCTAAAATGACTAAAATCCTACTATCCCTAATGGCGTAGCTGAGCTCCCTACGCTGAATACTCTGCTTAATGTAGTAGGAGTATATTGAGAGGACTATTGAAAGTATTATCGTTACCAACATTGGGGCTAGGTTATAGACGTAGACCAGTGGAACGTTGCCGAAGCTCCTCGTTGATATGGGTATGGCCAGCATGAGTATTGAGAATGCTAAGACGGACACCACGCCCAGTATGAATATGTGGAAGAAGCGCCCAGCAACCGCATTAAAGAGCTCACCCCCCTCACCCAATGTAACCCCCACGGGCTGTGGCGTTGGGACCCCCTCCTGGCCCCTCACGGCCTGTGTTAGGGGTATTAGGCTTACGTCGCCTACATTTAAGACTACTATATCGCCCACGGAGGCGACGTTGCCCAGTGGTACTAGTGCATAGTGGCCGGGGCCCACACCCCTAATATACCTCTCGCCGCCGTAGTCGTATTCGTCGTAGACTATGCCTATGGCCCTGCCAAGCGACGTGTACGCGCTCTTATTCCTCATGTATGCAATATCTATGGGTAGGGGCTCCCTGAACTTCACGTTGAGGTATGATGCCAATGCGTCGGTGTACACTAGTATTACGTCGCCTATCGCCTTCACGAAGTCTATGGGTATTTGAAACTGCTGCCCAGCAACATATGGCGAATACAGTATGAGGTATGTCTTACCGTCAGCGCCGACGTATGCATTGCTGACGTAGCCTATGAACCACCCAGACTCCGTGAAGACGTATTTGCCTAATACCGGGCGCTGCTCCACGTAGCCAATATTACCTAGGCCTTTAAATACTTAAACAATTCAGTTCAATATAGTTACAAGAAACCTTTATTAACATGGCTCAACATTATGCACGTGGGTTTAAGCGGGTTAGCTGACCTACCGCTACACGAGGGCCACGTCCCACCCTGGCTTTACAGGAGGATGGTTAAGCTAAGCGGCTTAATAATGAGGCTCCTGGTTGATGAACATGGTGTTAGGGGTACTGTTAGGCTATTCAGCAACCCATACTTCTTCCAGGCCTTCAACAATGTAATAGGCATGGATTGGGACTCCTCAGGGAGTACAACGGTAACGACAGCCGCCCTTAAGGAGGCCTTAGGGGGCGTGGACATTGGCGTTAAGGTTGTTGGGGGTAAGGGCAAGTATGCGTTGAGGGTCCCTGACGAGGTTAGGGAGCTCAGCAGGGTTTACGACATTGATGCGGAGTCGCTAATAGCCTCATCTAGGCTTGTGGCCAAGGTTGACGGGGTGGCCCTACAGGATGGATACGCAATATATCACCACTCCATAATTGTGGGTGAGGATGGGTCCTGGACGATAATACAGCAGGGCATGAATACTGAAACTAGGTATGCTAGGAGGTATCATTGGTGGATGGAGACGAGCTACATAGAGGACCCCCACGAGGGCATTGTTGGGGTTAAGGGGGCTAGCGCACTAAACCTGGTCAGCAGGCTCAGCAGGGATGCTAGGGGCGTAATAGTCGACTTGGTTAACCAGGGCGTTGAGAAGGTTGCCAGGGATTGGCGTACCTTAAGGTCGTTGGCTAAGGCTAATGGGGCTAGAAGCCTACTGGAATACATGGATTCTGGAGGCTTACCATACTACAACCCCAGGATACCTAGGGAATTCCTAGGCGCCATCAGGGGGGTTGAACTAAATGTAGATGCCTTAAGGGAGGCTAAGGGTGTTGGCGATTTTAAGGGCCTCCTATTGGTTAGAGGTATTGGGCCAAGCACAATGCTCGCCCTAGCCCTAATAGCCCAGTTGGTATACAGCGCGCCTATAGATTGGAATGACCCAGTGACCTTTGACCCCAGGAGGTTCGCCTTCGCCGTTGGGGGTAAGGATGGTTCACCATACCCTGTGAGTAGGGAGGTTTACGACTCGGTTATAGGCATGATACAGGGCATTGCCGATAAGATTAGCAGGGACCCAGGCTTAAGAATCTACATGAGGCACCTAGCCTCCGCCGCCAGGAGGCTTAACCTACCCCTAGACCTAGTTAGGCCAACTTAGCCGCCTGGTTTAGGATTCCTACTCATTGCAATAACCTTATCTATCGTCAGGTCTGAGAAGTACCTCCTCAGGAACCAGAATGAGTTAACGACGGGGTAGTGGTATGTTCCATCGTCCTCCGTTAAATCAACCTCACCCATCCTCCACAGGTATGTTAAGTAATGTGCGTATATTTCCCTGGCATTAACCATCTCCACGGCTGCGGGGTATTCATTGGGGAATACCGACCTTGCGAACTCTGGATCCACACTAACCCTGATTAAGGCGCCGTTGCTCAACCCCTCCTTAACAACGGGGCATGCTGTTGAGGCTGCGTAGCTGACGGTGAATGTCAATGCCTTCGCCTCCTTATCCAGGTTGTACCTTATGACCCTTGGTAGGTATGGGAATGCCCTACAGGTCAAGGGCTTATACCTATCATGGACCAGGCACCTGTTGTTCCTCAGGAATGGGCACTCGCCCTGGTCGTTGAGGAGCATTAGGTATGATAGGGCTAGCCTAACCTTATTAACGAGGTCGACTACAGTGTAGCCGACCCTGAACCTAACCTCGACGCCCAGCTCCCTCGCCTCATCCTGTATCAGGTACACTTCATGGGGTAGTACTGTGACTGGGCTTAGCCTACAGCATAGGCCGCAGTTCGGCATGCAGGAGAAGGTAAACCCCACCTAGGTCCCTTTTCAAAACTCGCCATTAATCATTGCTTAAAAGCGTTTCTCTCAACAGCCCTATCCCTAACATAATGTATGACAATCTCCCTACCGCACTCGCACAGGTACCATTTAATGGGCCTGAACCTCGGCATTGAATCCTGCCTAAATGCATCACCCTCAGCCAGGCTGGTGCCCCTACCCATTACGATTGGCGCTATGGTTAGCCTAACCTCGTCCACGAGGTCGTTTGCGAGGAATTGCCAATACACAACGCCTCCGCCCTCGACGAGGACCTTCCTAATGCCCCTCCTATACAGTATCCTTAGAAGCTCCCTGACATCAACCCTATCCTTAAATATCAATACTTCAATACCCCTATTCCTAAGCGCCTCAACCTTAGCCTGCGGCGCCTTATCTGTGGCGGCCACCAGCGTTGGGGCTGGGGCATTGAAGAACTTGGACTCCAGGGGGACTCTAATCAACCCATCTATAAGCACCCTCAGTATCTGCTTACCCGACTTGGGCGTATATGAGCCGTCGACGTCTAGCACGGTCTGCGCCCCAACTATGGTTGCGTCAACCTCATCCCTAGCCTTAAACAGCCTCTCCAGGTCGTACCTGCAGGTGAACCTGGTCCTAACATATGGGTTAGCCACCTTGCCATCCATCGTGATGGAGGCAACCATTATTACGTAGGGCCTCTCCTCCACACGGGGTCCATTAGGCTAAGCATTTTGAGCATTAAAAGTTTATACTCAAGGTTAATAGGTATAAGGATTAAGTAACCTGTGTAAAGGCCATATAACACGGCGGTTCCCGGGGGCGCCTCAAGGACTGCCGGTATTGCCAGCAAATCCTCCTCACCCTGAACCTCCACAACAACCCTAAGGCCCAACATAACCCTCCTGTAGGCCTCCTTAACCGCGTCGAAGGCCCTGTAGCTTAACGTACTCCTCTCGTTAACAATCCTCAAGACCTCATCGGCCAATACGCCATACTCCACCCTACTCCTCCTCGTGGCATAGTCCACTATGGCTAGGTCGGGCCTCCTCCAGTATTTCGATAGGTTCAAGTATACGTAATCCCCCACGGCCACAAGTATCCTTAACCCGAAGTCCTCGAAAACCCACCTGGCCACCTCAATAGACTTGGGCGGCTCGTAGGGTATCGCCACCGCGGCCGGCGACGCCATAATCCTCCTCGCCTCCCTATTATTCAACACCAGGTCGAAGCCCGCTGAATCGGCTCCACCTGCCATTTGGGGTTTGAGGCTTTGGGTAATTTATTTATATGGTTTGCAGCCTGGCCTCCGTGGATCAGGTAGGGTTACTATTCCTTGCAGTATTTTCACTGTCGCTGCTTGCAGGTAGGCTCGCCCCAGTTCATGTTAGCCGCAGTGCAGGTAGGCTTCTCCAACCAGTTGTCGTAGCCCTAATCTTCACGATAAGCATGTGGGCTGGGTCCTCAATATCGGGGCTCGGCAACATCCTGGCGCTGTTAGGCTACTCGATGGCGTATTCAACGCTGTCCATTGCGTTGAGCTACCTCTCAGGCATGTTGATTGGCGGCTTCAGGTCTAGGGCTGTGAGGCCTATTAACTATAGGGCGCCCATAACCTATGCGGCGCCCCTGCTAGTGGGCTGGTTCGTAGGCATGTTGGCTAGGGTTAACCCGCCAGGCCTGGCCATTGATGCAGAGCTCTATACCCTAGCCCTACTTGTGGGCCTGGCCACAGGCCCCTCGTTAAGCCTGGGGAGCATTATGGAGGGTGGTAGGGTTGGGTTATTGGCCTCCGTAAGTTCGATAATTGGCTCGGCCGCGGCTGGCCTAGCACTATCGCGCATACTTGGGGTTAGGCTTGGCGCATCCCTGGCAATAGCCCTTGGAATGGGGTGGTATACGTATACTGGGCCGGCCGTAGCCCTCTACGAGGGGCCTATGCTGGGTGCTGTGGCCTTCCTGGCCAATTTCATGAGGGAGCAGTTAACATTCATAATAGTGCCCATGATGCCGGGCAACCCCGAATCGCTGATAAGCATAGGCGGCGCAACGTCTATGGACGACACACTGCCCGTCTACATATCGGCGCTGGGCTACGAGTACATGGCTGCGTCCGTTTCAAGCGGCCTACTTTTAACAATCCTGGTCCCATTCATGGTTCAGTCAGCCCTCCTGATAGGCCGTTAAATGGCCCTGGTTAGGTTCACGCCGTCCAGGATGACGTAGGGTGAGGTGGCGGGCGTAGGCATATCCCACCAGTAGACCTGGTAGGCCTCAGAGCTAAGCCCAGCAACCTTATTCAGGAGCGTCGAGAACCTGTCGCTTATCCTAACGCCCCTCACCAGGCCTGCGGGTTCACCATTCTTAACAAGCAGTACAGTATCCCTACACACCGTTGAGAACAAGCCCTCCTTAACGTTCTGGAACCTGGTATACCAATTATTCTGTATAAACACGCCATCGCCCAGGTCCTTCAGTAGGCCCTGTAAATCACCCCTATGAGCCCCTGCCCTAATGCCTATGTGCCTTGGCGACGGCGTAACCCACCCATTTACAGCATTCCCAGTCCTCCTGAGGCCTAGCTTGGCTGCCGTCCTGTTGTTTGTCAGGAATTCCCTCAAGACGCCGTTTTCAATTAGGACGACGTCGCTTGTCGGATTGCCCTCCAGGTCTATTGGCTCTGAGCCAACCGCATCCCTGCTTGATGAAAGGTCCATTATCGTCAATTCCCCTGAGGCCACCTGCTTACCGATCATAGACCTGTCGAAGCCTGATAAGCCAACGTAGGCGCTGTATGCGTTAAGCCACATCGAAGCCACCAGGCCGTATAGGTGGCCTGCCACGAGTGGGCTTAGGAGGACCCTGGCCCTACCCTCAAACTCAACCTTAGGTAGGCTTGATGAGAGCTTGACGAGGCTCCCAGTCAGTGAGCCGAGCTCCCTAGCCCTAATCCCGCTCACCTGCCTGGATGCCTGGCCCCACATTGATGAAACCTCGGGGTCCTTCCCAAAGGCCCTATTCACCAGGTTCACGAAGGATAGCCTCCAGCTGGCCTCAAGGCCCGTGCTGTCGCTGTACTGGGCCTCAACAATCCCGTAGGTTAACTGGCCCGCATTCCTAACAGCGCCCTCGCCTAGGCTTGCGTCTATAGCCTCCTTAACCAGGTCCGGCGCCTTCTCGTCAAGCCCACCTACGGCCGGGTCGTATGAGTCCCATACCTGAGGCTTAGCCTCATGAACAAGCTCCACGTAGTCCTTATCCTCAGGCAGTAGGCCTATTGCCTTAAGCGAATTCCTCAAAACGTCGCCTGGGTTGAATGTGCCCTCCAGGGACGCTGTGTAGACCCTCCTACCCTTAACCAGGTATAGCCTCGTTGATGCGTCAACCCACTTGTTGAATACCGTGGCCTCATTGTTAGCGTCCCTAAGCATGCCCCACCTTGTGGTTTTGACGACGGCCACGGCCTCTTCGAAGCCTAGCCTAAGGGCCTCCCTAACAATGTCGCCCGCCTGCACACATACTGGACCCGCCTGGGTTTTAATGTTTGCTAGCCCAGCCTAGACGACCGCTATGATGTCCAGTATGATGTTGCCCACGGCCCTCCTAAGCCTACTAGCCACGTCACTGCCCACAGCCACCAGTATCGACATGCCCACCAGGCTGGCCCCAGACTGCCTAATTATGTCTAGGAGGGCGTCGACGGTCCTCCCAGTCCTGACAATGTCGTCAACTATGATTACTGAATCACCCCTACCTATGAGTGGCTTAGGCACATAGAGTGTGACCTTCCTTGGGGGCGAGTCGACGATGTATGATGATGAGTAGAATTGGTCGAAGCCAGCCTCCATGTATTGCTTAGCCACAATAAGCCTAGCACCCAGGGCATATGAGGCTGCGACGGCTAGGGGTATTCCATCGACTGCCGCGGTCAACACCTTAGTGACCTTGAGGCCCTCGAAGAGCTCAGCAATATGCATCTCGTAGAGCTTAAGCACGTTGGGGTCCAGGATTATTCCACTCAAGTCAATGTAGCTGCCGTTAATCCTCACAAGCCTCTTAACAACAGGCACTATGTCAAGCATAGGCCTCAGGGTCGAGATAATCTTATCAGCAACCTTAACAGAGGGCAAAACCTCCATGTTAGCGTACCTGCATAGGGATGATTCAGGGATGTTTAGGAGCTCAGAAAGCTTCCTAAACGAATACGAATATATCCTCCTAGCCAGGTTAATGTAGGCCACAGCATCCAGCTGCGAACTAAGGCGAACCCTCCTATCCATCGCTAGGCTACGCATATTTAGGTTAAAAACTTTAGACGCATACGACATTGAGAAAAGCCTAAAAACACCAAAAACAACCTTCAACAGCCCCGGTCGTCCAGCCCGGTCAAGGATGTGGGCCTTTCGAGCCCAAGACCCGGGTTCAAATCCCGGCCGGGGCACCAGACACAGGCCACATCAACAACATGAACCTTCAAAAACCATACACCACACTAAAGATTAC
>CAYFHR010000012.1:0-17305 GCA_964343155.1 uncultured Thermoproteaceae archaeon
CTTCAAATCCTCCTCACTACCTAGGCTTAAACCACCCTCCTCACCAGACATTGCCGCTAAGGCTATTAGGAGCTATATAAACATTGGGTCGAACAGGTTAGGGACAATGCTTATAGCTAAGTTAAATAACTATACAATGTATGTTTAGGCTAAGCCGCGATGAGTTATTTAACAAGGTTTACGGTGGATTACTTGGAAAGAACATTGGCGGCAGCTTAGGCATGCCCTATGAGAGGGCCTTTGGGCAGGATGAAATGATCGACGTTAAGCTTGAAGCTAAACTATACCCAAACGACGACTTTGAGATTCAGATGGCTTGGCTCAGGCTTATTGAAGACAGGGGGCTTGACGTGACTGAGCACGACCTAGCCCAATGTTGGCTCGACTGCATATTCTACAACTGGGATGAATACGGCTTCGCTAAGAGGAATCTTAGGCTGGGCATACTGCCGCCAATGTCTGGATACTTCAATAACTGGTTCAAGCACTGCATGGGTTCACCGATTAGAAGCGAGGTGTGGGCTATGATAGCCCCAGGGCTCCCCGACATAGCAGCCGGCTATGCGTTTAAAGACGCCATAGTTGACCATGGCGGTGGCGAATCCGTATATGGCGAAGTCTTCAATGCCGTATTAGAATCCTTAGCATTCGTCGAAGGCGACGTGGTTAAGCTGGTTAAGCACGCGTTAAGCTACATACCTCAGGGAAGCCTAACATACAGGTCTATTGAAACGGCGCTTGAGGCGTATGAAAGGGGCCTCGACCTTAAGGAGGCTAGGAGGCTTATAATTGAATTGGCGCCCATTGAATACCGTAAAATAGCCCAATACTCGCCAATAAACCTGGGCTTCGAGGTCCTAGGCCTACTCTACGGCAGGGACTTCGACGACGCAATGGTTAAGACAATAAGCCTAGGATACGACACGGACTGCACGGCAGCAACAGTGGGCGCCATCTTAGGAATAATACATGGCTTAGGCTACATACCATCCAAGTACCTTAACGTATATGAGGAGGTGCTGACGAATGAGCCGTGGGGAGGTGTTGGCAATTTGAGGGCTAGTAGGACTGTTAAGGAGTTGGCCAGCAGGATCCTCAAGATCACATACAGCCTACTTGCCAGGCATAGTGATAGGGTTAGCGTCGACCATGATGGCAGCGTTGAATGGCTTACAGACCCATTTTCAATAAGGCCCAGCGGCCCATGGTTCAACTATAGGCCCAACTCCTGGACCCTGAGGTTCACAGGAATTGAAGCTACTGTAGAGTACCCAATGGGCCCTGTGTTGAAGCCGAACACCGAGCTACCCATATTAATCACTGTGAGGAGCCTAAGGCTAATGCCCATAAACCTGAGGTATAGGGTATATGGAGTTAATGAGGAGGCGTATCAGGTTGAACCATTGAGTGGGGGCATCCTTGTGAATCCAGGCTCACAGGCAGGTATTGAGCTTAGGGTTAGGCTTGTTAGCCTAGGAAATATGGGTATTGTGGAGCATCCTGTAGTCCAATTTAATGCAGTTGACTCACCCGAATCCTTCAACATAACCCTAACCATATTGCCCCCAGCCGTCTGGTATGTGGGCAGGGTTAATGATGGTGACGAAGACGTTAATAGGTGGGTCAGCGACGCATTGAACGGAAGGCTAACAGTAGTGTATAGGGATGGTTATGAACTTGGCCTAAGCGATGTTATGCCAAGGAACTCCACAATGGTGTTCATCAGCTTCATATACAACTACGGCGATTCAAGGATTGTCAACGTCGGCATACCCAACAATGCGCCCTACGTTAAGCTTTGGCTAAATGGAGAACCGCTAATTGAGGCTAAGGAACCATACATACTCAGGCCCAACTACGGCGGCGATGGTAGGAATTATAGAGAGGCGCTACTGAAACATGGGTGGAATGTAGTGGCTATTAAGGTTAGGCGTGGTGAAGAGCCCGTTGAGGCGCACTTCATACTGAGTGAATCGTCGCGGAGGTTGAACAGGGGGTTGATTGACGTTGCACAGCACCTTAAACCCACACCCAGTGAGGTTAAAGCATTTCCCTAACCCTAGGGTCTATTAGGCCGTAGGTTAAATCAACTGTGAAGTTTGCCACTATCACAGAAATTATTATTACGAGGAATGCGCCTACAGTGGTCATGTAGTCACTTGTGCCCGCAGTGGTGCTTATCAAATACCCTAACCCAGGTATTGCAAACATAGACTCGATAAATATGCTATTACCGAAGAGTATTCCATAGGAGTAGGCTAGCATTGTTAACTGGGGTAGTATTGAATTCTTACCAATGTAGGATAGTAGGATTCTACGCTCCTTAACACCCCTAGCCCTAGCGGCCAATACGTAATCCTCGTTAAGGTTTATTACAGCTAGGCTCCTCGTTATGAAGATCCAGGTTGGCATAAGTATTATGGCGTATACGACTATTGGGAGCGCTAAATGCCACATTACATCAATTATATATAGTGGTGATCTGGGAGACATGCCGAATGACGATATGCCGGCTACGGGGGCAACCTTAAGTATAACGCCGAAGACTATTATGAATACGAGCGCTATGACGTATGATGGGACGGACTGCACAAATGACGCCATACCGTTTATGAAGGAGTCGAGGAGCCCACCTGACCTGACGGCGCTTATGAGGCCGAGCATGTAGCCTACAGTGAAGGCTATTGTTAACGATATTGAAACAATTATTATGGTCCACGGAGCCGCTAGGGCGATTATGAGGGATACAGGTGCCCCAAAGGTCCTGGACCAGCCTAAGTTGCCATGCATTATCATTGATAGGTAGTGGAGGAAGCTATTTACAGGATCCCTGAGGGGCCCGGCTCCCGGAACCTCGTGTATTATTATGAAGGCTATTGCCGCGGCTGCTACGAATTCTGAAATGAGTATTAAGACGGACCTGGTGACCCACATTAACGAACCCAGGACCTTACTCGGAATCTTCCTCTCAAGTATAGCCATTTTAAGCCTCAAATCGGGGCCTATGGCTGCTAAGCCTATTGAACCTGGGCATTGAGCCGCCTCACCTTTAAAAGCCCTATTAACAGCATATAGTAGGAGCTCCCTGTACGATTCATCAACCTTAGCCCTACTTATAACCCTAATTAAGTCATCTTCCGTCGCCAGCGTCGGTATGAATCCTAAAATGCCCTTAAGCTCATCGACAGTGATATGCATTAATGCGGAGCATAAGAGCATATTGTTGATCCCTACACCACCATTAAGGGCCCTCTCAATGTAGCGTTTATCAAACCCAAACTGCGCCAGGTCAATCCCTTTAGCCTCAACAACATATTCAAGGATCCTCCTTCTATCATCATCGCTTATCGACGATAATTCAAGTAGGTCGCAATCAACCACAAGAGGCACCTCACTTATTCCGTATTAACTTTTCCTACATAGCCAAATAGGTTTATTAACATGGTTTAGATCTGGGCCTAGTGATGTAGGTCAGGATTGCTGACAAGTGATGTGAACTTACCCTGCTGACGCTAGTCCTCAAGAGGCGGCAGTAAACCTACATGTGCCCTAATTGCATTATATACTGACTGCCAATCAACCTTATATAGGGCTATGCCAAGCACCGTGAATACTGCTGCGAAGGCTACTTGGAATTCGAGCTCATGCACATCAAACGGCCTTAATAAGTCGTATATGCTGACCATCAGCATTAATTCAATGGGTATCTCTATGGAGCTTTTAATAAGTTTACCAACTAAGACATATAAGTTGAGCCGAGCCAACATGCCTCCAGCAGCCCCCATTCCGAAGTAAAGGTAGTCGTCGAGGGGTAGGCCAGGTAGTACAGCTAGTATTATTATGAGGAGCCAGAGGAAGCCGAGCCTTGTAAGCCTTTTAATAAAGGCAACATTCCTGTTCCTAGCCAGGGGCCTCCTAAAGGCCACACCTAGGCTATACAGCACATTCTTAGCCAATGCAGCTCCCAGGGCTGAGGTGGCTATGACTAGGAGTAGGTTTAGTGGAGTTACGCCAAGCCTCATTAATATTACCGAGGCGTAGATGGTGTATGGCGCTCCAAAGAATGGTGCAGCGTTGCTTAGCAGGCTTAGGGCGAATACGGCCGCTAAATAGTAATATATCGTGTACATATTATTGTTAGGGCTCCTGAAGTTAAAAATGTTAACAGCGATTAATCATAATCCCCACAAACCCCTAACCTTAACATTAGCTTCAACAAGCCTACACACCATATATGATACAGCCCCCAGGGCGGCTACGGTAATTACAGATAAAGACACCTGGAGGCTTATTGGCTCGCCAAGCTCATTAATACCTAGTGCAGACTCCCTAAGTAGAATCGGCGGGTACGCTAATGGAGAGTACTTATCCATCAGGAATACGTACCTATTCATAACGCTGGGTAGGAGGCCGCCCAGGGCAGGAAGTATGAACTGTAGGATGCTTGTTATAACCCAACTTGACCTCATATTTATGATAAGCATCGAGTATATTGAGGATAGGAAGGTGAGCTCAAGGAACGTTAACAACAGCGATAGCGCAAATAATGGTGGGTTGCTTAAACTAGGCCAAAAACCTGCAAGCAGCCTAATGCTGATTACTATTACTGCAAGGTCCATTAGGCCGTATGAGGCGTAGGCTATGCCCTCACCTAAAATATGCGTGAAAATGGATATGCCTGAGGCTTCAATATGCTCCAAAATCCCTGAGGAGCCTTCATCAGCAATGCCTTGCCCAACCCCCCACAGCCATGTTGAGTAGATGGCGAATAGGTAGGCAACCCAGGTAAATACCTGGTAATCGAATGTGCTTAACCCAGATACCCCAAAGCCCCTTAGGCTAAGTATGAAGAATGCTAACCAGAGCGGCGCCATTATGGCGAATGAAATGTTTTCAATAGGCCTTGAGAAGAGGTCCCTAAGGCTCCTCTCCACCTCAGCTAAAATACCCCTAAACGCCACGCCTCCTCACCTGGCCCTCAAGCAGGCCATATGAATATAAGCCCATTAAACCATATGTGGCGATCAGTGCCAGAAGCCAGGTTAACGAACCTATGTTGGGTATTGAGAGTAGTAGGCCTAGTAAAGTGCTGTAGAGTGGGTACATGGGGAATACGCGTATGATTAACTTAAGCCATTGGGGCAAAATGTAGGCAGGGTACGTTGCGGCTGACAGTAGTGAAATTACCGATGTTACAACATTCATCAATGCGTCAATATCCCTTAACCTCAATGCCACACCAGCCATAATTAACCCCAGCCCGAAGAGGGGTATTAGGCCTAGTAGTGTAAGTATGGATGCTATGATGGATTTAACAACCCCCAATGCACCGTAGTAAATCGCCATTAGTGGTATTAGGGCCGTTATGAAGGCCCCTATTGAGGCAATAGACATTGAGAGGGATGTTGCAAGCAGTATAATGTGCATGGGTGTTGGTGAAGCCAGGAGGTATTCAAGCCTACCTCCATTCCTCTCCTCCCTAAGGAACCTGGCGCCCGCCTGAACCATTATGACAGACAGCATGATTATCTCAAAGCCTATGAACTGCCTCAGGAAGTCTAAGCCATTAATCTTCGAGAAGAATGAGGCCACAAAGGCCATGCCCCCTGTGACGAGGTATGGGTATATTACAAGCATTGCGAAGCCCCCAGGTTCCCTACTGATTATCTTAAGTTCATTAACCATGACTGCGGCTAATGCGTCAATAACCTTAGCCACCTTTAATAACCTTGACATAGGCGTCCTCCAGGGATGGTTCATGAATCCTGATTGAAGTTACCCTAATGTTTGAAGACTCCATTTCACTTAAGATCCTTTTAACCCCCTGGACAGGGTCATCAACCTCAAACCTACCTAACTCAACATTACCCATATGTTCATACTCAACCTCCACAACGTATCTAAGCCCTAACCTAGCTTTAACCTCGCTTGGCGAACCCTCGAGGACTATCCTGCCATCCTTAATGAAGCCAACCCTATCGCACACCCTTTCAACCTCCCACAGGTTGTGGCTTGTCATTATAATTGCCTTACCTTGTTTAGCCAGGTCCCTGACAATACCCCTAACTATCCTCGATGATATTGGGTCGAGGCCTATCGTGGGTTCATCTAGGAATACTACGAGGGGGTCGTTTATCAGGGCCCTTGCTAAGGCTAACCTAGCCTTCATGCCGAGGCTATACTCCTCATAGGGCCTATCCTTAGCCCACTCCAGGTCTACGAGCTTCAGCAGCTCAATAGCCCTCCTATACGCCTCAACGCTACTTAACCCATATAGCCTACCGAAGTATGTCAAGTTCTCCAATCCACTTAACCTGGAGTAAAACCCCCTATCGGGGTATAGGAGTAGGCCTATTATGGGCTTAACCCTATTCGCCTCATCGACGACATTGTGGCCATCCACATAGGCCTCCCCCTCATCTGGTATTAGAAGCGTCGACAGTATCTTAACGGTCGTAGTCTTGCCAGCCCCATTAGGCCCTAGTAGGCCGTAAACCTCACCCCACTTTACGTTGAGCGAAACGCCCCTAAGCGCATTAACTATAATCCTCCTCCTCTTAAAGAAGCCTAACCTAGCGTAGCTCACAAACCTCTTAACAAGGCCCCTCGCCTCTACGGCATACACGCCCGCTCCAATATATTGGCGTTAAAATAGGTTAACCTAAGGCGCCATATGTACGTAATAGCCATGGGACAATATTTTTAAACCTGGCTCAAGCTAAGTTGTAAATTGTGGTTAAGATACCTGTCAAGGTGGTTACCTGGGACGACATAGCCACGTGGGCGTCAATACTGGCTGATAAAATATCTTCAAGTGGGTGGCACCCCGAAGTTATCGTGGCTGTGGCCAGGGGAGGTTACGTACCTGCAAGGCTCCTATGCGACCTGCTGGGTGTTAATGACCTGGTAAGCCTACAGGTGGTGCACTGGCCCACTACAGCGCAGGCATCTGAAAAGGCCTTCATTAAATACCCCGTAGCCGACATAGACCTCAACGGTAAGAGGGTGCTGATAGTGGATGATATTGTAGACACAGGCGATAGTGTTGAATTGGCTAAGAGCCATGTTAAGGCCAGGTGGCCTAAGGCTGATGTTAAGGTTGGGGCCCTACAATGGATATCATCGGTGGCCAAGGTTAAACCAGACTACTACGCCTACGAGGTTAAGGAGTGGGCTTGGTTCATGTATCCATGGAACGTCACAGAGGATATGACCAACTTCATAAGGAGGATACTGCTTGAGGAAGGTAAGGATAGCTGGAGCCTCATCGAACTAGTCCCCAAGTTGAGGGAGTGGTATGGTGATGAAATTACTAAAGTGCCTTTAACATATGTAATGAGGGCCCTCGCAAACCTGGAGAAGCTAGGTTTTGTTAAAACGGTTTCAAGCAATGGCGTTACGTTAATAAGGTTAAATAAGTGAAAATCACCCCTTAATCTTAACACGAGGCCTATTACGTAAATTCGCTAAACCCCTATTCACTAAAACTTTTAGTCAACTGTCATCGGCGCTTTCATTCAACCCTTAATAACCTCCCATTTTTAAAAAATATATTTAAATATTATTAGCGTAATACTTAAAAGGGGCTGTAAGATTAGCTGAGTAATGCAGCAGGATAATACTAGTATAATTTCGCCACTGTTGATAAGTATGTTTTATTGGCTTAGCATAGCGTCTACACTAGCAGTATTAGTATCCATAGACTATGTCCTCGTTAAACTGTGGGTGACTGGGCTTGCCCAACTAGGGGTTGTGCTAACCACGGTTATTGCCTCTGCCCTAGTTTCATTCGATGTACTATCAATCACTTCAATATACCTCTTTGCGGTGAACATGATTAGGAGGGGTGGGGTTAAGTGGCTGATTGCGCTTTACCTGATAGGCGCGGTCATAGTCCTAAGCTACTATACATACACTGTGCTTAGGGAAAATTCATTCATATACATTGAGGTTAATACCGTAGGCGTCCTAGGTGATAAATACGTTGGCTATGGAATACTGATGTATAATCTAGGCGTATTAATATTGATGTACATAATTGTTAAGGGTAAGGACATCATACACAACCTACCCTACAACGTAACCCTGCCTGGCTTTGGTAAGGGGTTTAAGGGGGATAGGCGCGGTAGGGAACGTGACAATTCGATAGAAGTTGTGGTGGAGGAGGCTTAATTTTAGGGGCGCTGCCAAGCGGCGTGTTTAAGGTAGTGTTCATAGGTTCGGGGGGTGCAATACCTAGGAAGGGTAGGGACCTTCCAGGGATACTTATTGAGGTTGATAGGTTTAGAATACTCATAGACCCTAGTGAGGGGAGTGTAAGGAGGCTCATGGAGATTGGTGTAAGTCCGCTTAAACTGACCCACATCCTAATAACCCACATACATGCAGACCACATTAACGGTATTCCGGGCCTATTAGCCACAGCGTCGATGTTAAACAAGGTCACGCCACTGACAATAGCAGGGCCCCCTAATGCAGTTGAGTTTGTCAAATTGTTCACACCGAGTAGCCTACCATTTAGGCTTAACCTGGTTAGCCTAAGGGGTGGTGATGAGCCGTTAACCGTGGAGGATTTGGGTAACGTACAGATACAATACATCTCAACATACCATACAGTAGACTCTGTAGCCTACTCAATTGTTTTGAAGAGGCCATTAGGTAGGTTTAATCCAGTTAAGGCTAAGGAGCTCGGCGTTCCTGTGGCGCTGTGGAAGAGGCTTCAAATGGGTGAGGAGGTTGAGGTTAACGGCACGGTTATTAAGCCTGCCGATGTATTGGATGAAGTTAAGTATGGCCCCATTAAGGTGACGTACACCGGCGATACCATGCCTGGGCCAAACATAGTTAAACTGGCCAAGGATTCATCAATACTGATACACGATTCAACATATCTACCTGGGGAATCTAGTGAGGCTGGCATTAGGGGCCATTCAACGTGTATCGACGCCGCGAACGACGCCAGGGAGTCTGGAGTTGAAATCCTCGTGCTATACCACATGAGCTATAGGTACAGTGATGATGAATATTGGAGCTTCATAAAATGCGCATCCGCAATATTTCCAAGAACCCTCGCAGCCTACGATGGGTTAATTCTGGAAATCTAGATATCAAAAATAAAGTTTAATAGTATAGGGCAATGAATTAGGCATGCTTGACATAAGGAATGCCATATCGAGGGTTGTTGAGGAGGTTAGCCCATCGATAGTGGCCATAGTGACGTCAGGCATGGTTATCGATGAGTGGCTCAACGCAATACCCGTCAAGGGCATTGGGACAGGCTTCGCAGTTTATGAAAACTACATAGCCACAGCAGCCCACGTCGTCTCCCAGCCCGGTGAAATAACAGTGATAACGCATGATGGGGATTTGCTCGATGCAGAGGTTGTGGGGATGGATCCTGAGGTTGATACCGCCGTCTTAAGGATTGATGGTTCGGTTAGGCCAATTAAGCTTGGGGACTCGGACTCACTTAAGGTGGGTGAACCAGTGGTGGCGATAGGCTCCCCACTGGGGTTGATGAACCACCCCACCGCCACATTTGGCATAGTTTCGGCGCTGGGCAGGACTATAAGGACCGAGAACGCCATACTTGAAGGATTAATACAGACAGACGCCGCGATAAATCCTGGAAATTCGGGTGGGCCATTAGTTAACCTTAATGGTGAGGTTGTCGGCATAAATACTGCGATAATCGCGGGGGCTCAGAATATAGGGTTCGCAATACCGATAAACCTGGCTAGGCTATCGATAGAGGAGCTTGTTAAGTGGGGTTATGTTAGGAAGCCCAGGTTAGGGATATATGGAGCTGATGTGAACAAGATTATAGCTAAGCAGTATAGGCTACCTGTCGATAAAGGCATACTGATAGTCCACGTACAGCCATATTCTCCAGCAGATGAGGCAGGCATAAGGAGGGGTGATGTAATAGTATCCATTGACGACGTCGAACTCCAGTCGGTGGTCAGGTTAAAGACATACCTATACACCAAATATATTGAGGGTAAGAGGGAGTTCACAATTAGGTTGGCTAGGGGAAGGAGGATCATAGAGACTACTGTGGCGTTGAGGTGACTTACTGAAGGCAGCTCGAAAAGTTTAATAACAAGAATTAGCTGGTTTAAACATGGGTAGCGAGGCGCCTAATGGATATTTGGAGGCTATAGTTGAGGGGGTTTACATGGCTTCAAATGGCCTTGAGGCAATAATGCTTATAGGTACCGATGAATGGGGCGACTACGTACTACCCATAGCAATAGGTATAGCTGAGGCATTCAGCATACAGAAGGCCATGGGGCAGGCTGACTCACCAAGGCCCCTAACGCACGACCTCTTAGTGGAAATTTTAGAGAGGTTGAATGCAACGGTTGAGAAGGTTACGATAGACGCCTTCGTTAACCAGATATATACAGCTACAATATATCTTAAAGACAATAGGACGGGTAAGGAACATTACATAGACGCCAGGCCGAGCGACGCCGTTGCAATAGCGTTGAGGGTTAATGCGCCGATATACATAGCGTCCCACCTTAAACAATATACGGTACCTATATCTGAACTTATGCCTAGGGAGAGTAGTGAGGGTAAGAACATTTAGGAGGATAATACGCCTAGGCATCTTAACGCATCTAATATACCCATGTTGACGGGTGTTGAATCAACACCATGCTCCTTCAACAAACCCATGAACTTGGCTAGGAGCGTCCTATTTAATGTACTTGGCGCTATTGCATAAACCCCACCGCACTCATATTCGCCAATGCCCAATTGGCCCGATAATATGTTGACGTGGCCGCTGGGCCTTGTGGTCAGCATCACGTTAAATGCCATTGCGGTGAATGCAGGGTCACTGACGTCTTCAGAGCCCACAACATTGCTTGCAGGTATTACCCCTGGATTACCCCAATCCACCATTGACTTAGCGCCCTGCTGCATCACCAACGCTGTGTTTACATTAAGCCCACCGACATTCATCATCCTCCTAGCTAATGCATCGCCAATCCTCATATCAACCCTTAGGCCATTTGCCACTAGCAGCGGGTTTTCGTAAATGATGGCTAGGCCCAAGTCGAGGATGCTGATGTTTAGGAATATTTTCAACGCATTTGAAAGGGCCACAACGTCTGTGAAGGAGCCTAACTCAGCATAGGCCCTCAAAACTAAGTCAACTAGATCCCTTTCATTTGAAACACCCTTAATATACGATGCAACCTCCGCATACGTATCCTCCGCAATCCTAACATTCCCAGTTATCCTAGCCCACTCCTCAAAATACTCCCTAGTCAATTCAACACCCCCAACTATAACTATTGACGATATCAATGCTCCAGGGAACCTTGATAGTAGGCCTATGTAGTCGCCCAGCCTAGTTATGAAGCCCCTATATTCGGGGTAGTCAACGTAGATTATCATTAATACGTAATTTACAGTTAAATTTTTAGAACTTTCCACAAATCGTTGAGGCTTTAAGTCACATTTATAAGAGGTTATGCCTCAAGTATACGTGTGATGAGCATTCACCCGGCGTGATGGGTGATGAAAGACTCCAATACTGACTACCCATAAACCTTCATTACGGCTGATAAGACTTGGTCTGGTGGGGCATTCATCAGGCTTAGTATAATGTCCCTCCTGTATTCAACATCATCCCTCCCCATTTTAATAACCTCATTAGCCTCAGGGGGCATGACAATGTCCTTAACGTATCTAAACTTCCTGAATAGCCTAACCCCATTAACATTAATGGGCATGAGCTTCATGTCCGTGACAACGACGGTAACCCTGGCAACCATAGCCTCGGAATTCGGCACAAGTATGCTCATCCTGTCTATCAGCGCCTTATAATCCTCGGCGTGGAATGTCGTTACGCCGCCATGCCCTGTATTAACGGCATTTAACCACGCCTTAGCCTCAGGGGCTTCCCTAACCTCATTAACTATTATGTAGTCTGCCCCCATCCTCAACGCATGCGCTATTAATTCATCCTTAGTTATTGGCTTAACCCCAAGCCCATATGACTTCCTTTCAATGAGCTTGACTACGAGGTGGTTTGGCAAATACATTTCGTCAACATCCATTATAAGTACTTTCAACGCAGTTGGCTTCGTCATGAATGCTATGGCGTTGGCTAGGCTAGTCTTCCCACTGCCCATTGGGCCAACTATAAGTATTGGAATTTTATCATCCATGAGCCTCCACAGCGCCGCGGCATGATTAGCGTCAATCATGTTTAAACCAACCATGGCGGGTAGTGTCCAGGGCTCCCTGGGCAGCATCCTGATGTGTATGAATTGGCTTGAAATTGGGGGTATTGATATGCTGAACCTGGCCTTAAACTCGTGGTCAACGACGGACGCCATAGGCATGTATGACGTTATGGGGGTTCTTGTCCTTCGTATAACCTGCTTAACAACGTGATTCACCAGGTCCCTGATTGTGAGGACCCTCGACTCAACACCCCTTAATAAGCCCCTAGGCCTCTGAACGGCTACATTATCGATTGAGACTGAGCATAAGCCATATTTAGCGCTGTTGACCAGTATCGCATCTTCGTAGAGGTATATGTCGGTGACGTCGCTGTTCATGATTATTGGCGTTAATGCTCCGTAATACTCCATGAACCTTGACATAACCCTAACACCCTCCTCAACCAATGAAGCCTTACCCTTAGCTACAAGAGCCTTTTCAACAGCCCTGCTGAGTGGGGTACCTAACGATACGAGTTCCTCTACGTAAAATGGGTCAATTAACGATATGCCGTGTGAGACCTGGTCATTTAAATACACCTTGACTGAACTTCCCAATGCCCTGTATTCAACAGTAGTTTTAATGCCTTCAAATTCAATAACCCTACTTTCAAGCAGTGTGCCTATAGGCCTACTGAAGGCGACATGCATACTCTACGGCTAAGGCCATGGGCATATTAAATAGCGTATCTTAAATAGGGTTTAGCCGCCTGAACCATTACCCTACATCTAATGGGTGTAAATACCTATGTGGGGGTGCTGAATTTATGAGGGGTATTTCAAGCGTAGCCACGGCACTCATATTAGCTATATTGATTTCGCTGGTAATGTACCTAGCCCTGGCAATGTTAACATTAACTATGGCATATCAAAGGTACTTAAGCTACGTTAATTCACTGAATAGCGGCGAATGCAATCCCTCTACAGGCTTTACTGTCATTATCAATGGGGTCCCTGTAAACGTATCTAAATACTGCCTAACCTACAGGTGTGGGAATGGCCTATGCGTTGTAAGGCCTTCCATCGGGTATTCGGGCTAATGCTTATTGAAGTAGGATTGGGCCATCGACACTAGCCTAGATGCCACAGCCCTACTCACATCAGCCATGTTTAAGCCGCACGACTCCCTGAGGCGCCTAGCATTAGTATATATGAATATGTGGGGTGCCTGCTCCCATGAAAGGCTTATAGCCTTAACCAGTGGTGACGCCTCATCGATAGTGGCTGTGTAGTCGCCCCCCTTAATAATGACTTTAAACTCAACCTCAAATAACGGCACTGAAACTATTAAGCCGCCGCACCCCTTCAGGTCCGTGAGCTTATCTGAGATGGCCTCCTTAATCTTGAGGATGTTTTTAACAGACCCCTCACCCTTAAGCTCATCGATGAGCCTATTAACAAGTAGTGCGTTCCCAACACCCATCAGTGAGATGTAGTCCTCATCCCTCTTCCACAACGCCCTCCACTCAGTCCTCCTATGCATTATGGAGTCCAAGTATTCTAAGACGGGGCCCTTCTCATCAACGTGGCTATAGTAGTAGTCGCTTATGCTGTACATTACCGCGTAGTCGACGTACCTGTCGAGGTCTGATTCAGCCGGGTTACCGTTTATGAACCTTAATGCTGAATCCCTAAGGCCCCTATTGTGGCTGAGTATTTGCCCTATCGACTCCCTCACGAATTCGCTATATAGTAGTACCTTGTGGTGCGTGTAAACCCACTTATAGAGGTTGTATCTGGCTATCATGTAGCCCTCCAGGAATGCCTTAGCCTTATCGTCGAAGATTAGGTAGCCTTTACCTGGATGTAGGTATGTTATCAGCCTATCAACATCTATCGCATTGCTCCCCGACCCAGCCCCCGTCATGTATATGTCCCTTAACGTGTAATCCAACCTATCGGCATCGAAGGGGCCTGATACTATTGATGAGAGGGTTTCGAGGAGGAGCACATACTCCTCCCCCTGCCCCTCAACATCCCTATACAGCTCCAGGATCGTACCTAAACTCCCCGGCACCCCACGGTGCTTAGTGTAGCTTGTGATTCGCCAAATCCTCTTTATGAGCTTGTAGAAGGTGAATAAGGCCAGGGTGTCTGGGTCAAGCCCAAGCCTCGCAACATGCCTCCTCAACATGCCTGTTGAGAGGTTTAATAGGCCCGCCACCTCATGCTCCTTACCTATGCCTAGGCTATAGGCCTCATCAGCCCCATCAAGGTTAATCGACATGTAGCCGTCTAACACGTGTGAGAGGGGTGGGTGGCCTATGTCGTGGTGTAGCCCACTCATCTTAACGTAGGTGACCAACGCTTCAATACCCTCATCATACAGGTTTAATGCTTCAAGCAGTGTGCGTAGCCTTGCCTGATCCAAATCGCCTATAAGCCTCCTAACCATACGCTCCGCAAGATACATAGTCCCTAAGCTATGTTCAAACCTCGTGCCTTTAGCGGAGGGGTAGACGTAGGGTACCATGCCATCCTGCGATATGTGCCTGAGGCGCTGTATGTAGGGGCATTCATCAATGTATTTGGCCTCATCCTCACTCAACCTAACCCAACCATGCACAGGGTCCCTAATCTCCTTAAAACCCACTTGAAAACCGGCAAAATGATTTTTATAAACCTTAACCCGGATATTCAACGTGGATGTAGGTATTGTGGGGGCTGGCCCAAGCGGCCTATATTTAGCTAAGCTAATTGGGAGGATGCATAACGTTCAGATAATTGAAGAGGATAAGAGCCTGGGCATCCCCCTACACTGCACGGGGCTCATCAGCGAAAGGATGGCCCATGCATTGGGTTTAGTTGAAGTCGTTGAAAATAAATACGACACAATAACAATAACTACAGACCTCAAACATAGAGGGCTTACACTGGCCCTGAGGCGAAATAGGGTTGTTATGCTGAATAGGCCTGGGCTTGAAAACCACCTGCTTAGCCAAATCAATGGGGTTGAGGTTAAGCTGGGGGTTAGGGCACTTGAAGTTAGTAGGGATAGGGGTATTGTCAAGGGGTCTGGGGGGTATGTTGGCAAATTCGACCTAGTGGCCATTGGTGAGGGGGCTAGGGGCTTCTTAGCTAAAGCAGTGGTTGGCAATAGGCCATACACCAGGGTTGGGCTTCAGGCCGATGGCAAGTCAAGGCATTTAAAAGACCTTATAGCAGACGAAGGCCACATAATAGTCCTCTTCGGTAGAAGGTATAGCGGCAGCTTCTTCTCATGGATAGTGCCTAAGGGTGATGGGTCATTTAGGGTCGGGGTGGTTGATAGTGAAGGGCAGGTATCCGCAATGTTTAGGAGGCTTCTAAAGATAACCGACCTAAGCCCCATGAGGGTTTTTGGCGGTAGGGTTGTTGTTGGCTCAACGTCCACAGTCTATGGCCTAGGTAAAGTAGCCCTCATAGGGGATTCAACGGGGGTTACCAAGTCGTTGACTGGGGGAGGGATAGTTACTGGGATGTTGACGTCAGCCATATTGGCTAAGGCCATTGCAGAATCTGAAAGGCCTGAGGAGGCTGTATTAAGGTATAATAGGGCTATGGGTACTTTAGGGTCGTTGTCAAAGATCTATACTACAATATCCAGGGCGCTATACAGCAATATTGAGGCTGCTGAAGTGGCCTTGGAGGGGCTTGATGGAGGCTACATCGAGGTTGACGACTACGATAACCACCTTGAGGCCATAGTGAGGATACTTGCTGGGTTAAGGGGGTTTAGGCATATTGCACGCGCATTAACGATGCTTAACATTGAGGGTAGCCTCCTGGCAAACCTACTTACCTCACTTTAACTAAATTCACCTAGTTATCTTAATTATATTAGACATTTCTCCAAGCAGCTTAGCTCCATAGCCACTGCTGAACCAGTCCCAGAATGGTTTAAGCGCCCTGACAGCCTCATCAGCCACGGCGTTCTTTAAGTCAAGTGGATGTACCTTACCCTCCCTATAGTCCTTTACCAACTCTTCAAAGCTCCAATACTCTAAAACTCCCCCACCATATTCACTGGGCCTAGATACCTTGAAGGGCTCCTTCCTAACATCCCTAAACGCAAATAGCCTTGCAAGTTCAATAACCGGGTTACCCTCAATAACCTTTGGTGGGCAGTATGCGTTTAGAACCTTCCTCCTAACCTCGTCAGGTGGGTCGTGGAGGAATATTGCTGTTTCAGGCCTCGACTTACTCATCTTAGCCTCTGAAAGGTCTAGCTTACTCTCCTTACCCGTATACGTTAATGCGGGTATTAGGTGGTGTAGCAGTATTATTGGTTTAATGGGCCTCCCCCCGAGTTTAAGGGGCATTAGCCTAATCTTATCGTAAACCTCCCTAGCCAATACGTAGACCTTCCTCTGGTCAATACCACCATGGGCTATATGCGTGCCTAATGCGTATACGTCTACAACCTGCATTAGCGGGTATATTAGCCAAGCCATCTTAGCGCTATTGGTGAAGGTCCTACCCATTATCGTTAAGCTATGCCTAACGTCAGATAATGTGACCTGCCTAGCTAGGTCAAGTACCTGATACCAATAGTCACCCTTCTCCTCAAACATTTTAGACGCCAATATGAAGTCTACGGAATCTGGGTCGCCGCCGAGGACCTCTATGGACTTCCTCAACGTCTCTTTAAAGTAAGTCACGGCAACCTTCTTAATCGTCTCAAGGTCCCCACCAAGCTTATCATTGAGCCACGAATGTATATCCGCCAGGAGTATCGTCGCCTTAACGCCAGCCTTCTGGACATCTACAACCTTAAGCATGCTTACGATACCTGTCCCAATATGCACATAACCGGATATTTCAAAGCCTATGTAGTGTTTAAGGGGTTCGCCTACCTCAAGGTATTGCCTAAGCTCCTCCTCAGTCAAAATCTCCTCGGTGGGGTATCTTTTAATTAGCCTTAACCTCTCTTCAACATCCATACCTGCATTACTTGATTAATGCTTTAAAGCTTGCCGTTCGCCCGGCTCATATGTATGATAATTCGTCCCTTGTCAAAACCTCAACGCCCGTGTCTGTGACTAGGACCATGTTCTCAACCCTCACACCCCCAAGGCCCCTTA
>CAYFHR010000013.1:0-16196 GCA_964343155.1 uncultured Thermoproteaceae archaeon
TTAACATTGCCTAGGACTGCCCAATCCTCCCTAACGGCTATTGGGCATGCCAATATCCTACCGTCCGTCGACACGGCCACAGCCCTATAGCCTGCGCCGCATGGAGGCCCCCTATACGGCTTAAACAGGTATGCCGACAATATACCCAATATGGGCACTATGCCAAGCACCCTACCCCCCTTCAACTCATTTACGAAGTCGTCGACAAGCCTCCTGATGCCGGGCAGGTAACTTGACCTGGCCCAATCCTCAACATCCCACCTCTCATCCCATATTACGTCCAGTTGCCAGTGCACTAGGTCGAACCCGAGGTTGAGTAGGTGCGTTACGTCAACGTATATGTCTGTAAGCCTAGTCACAGTCATCCTGGCTATAATCCTCTTAACCCCAATGGATTTAAGCCTCTTAAGGGCCCTGACAACGGCATCATATACGCCTTTACCCCTGTTGGCGTCTGTAACCTCCCTCCTACCGTCTATGGAGAGGAGTACCGTGTCCATCCTCCTCCAGTAGCTTTCCGGTAGTAGGCCTATTAGGGTTCCATTCGTCTGTATGCCCCACCTTGAAGCCTTTACGTTATCCATCATCCACATTATGAACCTGGGGTTGAGCAATGGTTCGCCGCCGTAGAATATTACTACGGCCTCCCCATCACCCTCAATGAGCTTCTTCAACCTAGACGCATCGTAGCTGATCCTCCATGGCACAACCCTGGGGTTGAATGAGCCGCCGCAGTAGCTGCACCTCAGGTTGCAGGCCCCTGTCGTAAATACTAGCCAAAGCACCAGGCTTCATATGGGTGTTTGTTTAAACCTTTTCAGGCCCTGAAACTGTTTAAAGGATGCCCAGCCTAGGTTAATGTGGCTAAGGTGCTTATAGTCGGCTTAGGCTTTATCGCAACCCACGCAGCGGCCCACCTATCTAAGAATAATGATGTTGTAGTCACCTACAGGTCCCTTGAAGGCGTCAAGGGCATTTACGGCAAGATCCTTGAGAGGGAATACTCGGTTAAGCTGGTTAAGCTAGACCCCATCAACGACCTGGATGAGGTCAGGAGGCTAATTAAATCGTCAGACACGGTCATAAATGCGGTAGGCGTTATTAAAGGTGGCCCTGCCGACTTCAAGAGGGCCCATGTTGAGGTCCCCAGGGTATTGGCCAGGGCCATTGCTGAGGAATCCCCATCAACAATGCTGATCCATTTAAGTGCATCAAATGTGATGGGGCCCATAGGCCAATTCGTAGGGGAGGAGGCTAGGCATTGCGAGGGCGCCAGGCCGTCGAACATATATGAGGAGACTAAGTGTGAGGGCGAGAAGGTTGTCTACAATGAGGCTTCAAGGGCCGGATTCCCACTGGCCATAGTTAGGCCAACCTTCGTATACGGTAGATATGCGGCCCATAGGCAGTTTGCACTAATCTACAGGCTGGCTAAGAGGGGCCTAGTACCCAGGTTAAGCGTCAATATGATGGCTATTAGTGCGCCAGGCCTGGCATCACTACTGGAGGCCCTCCATAAGGCTAGGCCAAGGCTGAAGTACCTATACGCAACTGAGTGTAGGCCAGTTAACCTAACCGAATTCTTCAGGCTCATGGCAGAGGCCCTGGGGGTCAGGTATGTTAAAGTACCTGTACCTGAATTCGCAGTTAAGCTATTCACGCCGAGGGAGTTGAGGCCACTGTATAAATATAGTAAAGTTATCTACGACTGCGCAGGCACGAGGAGCCTTGTGGGCGATTTAACGTTTAGGGAGGATGAGGTTCGTGAAAACGCACTATTCCTAAGGGAGCTTGATAAACTCGGCCTAATATAGGTTAATGCGCCTCATTAAAGGCACCTTTAATACTTTTAACAAAACCTAACCAAGCCAACTATGCCCCTCCTATGTATAGCCGGCTTACCGGGCTCGGGGAAGTCGACGGTTAGTAGGATTATTGAGGAGTATGGGGTTAAGGTTTTCGTAATGGGGGATTACGTCAGGAGGTTTGCCGAACAAAACGGTATACCTGTCGATAGGGCAGCCTCCATGATCAGGATACTTTACGGCACGAGGGCGGTGGCTAAAATGGTTCTAAGCGACCTAGCTAAGTTTAGAGGCAATGCAGCTGTAGAGGGGTTGAGGAGTAGGGAGGAGTATGAGGCCTTTAAGGAGGCCTACCCCGACGCTAAGCTACTATTCATAGTGGCTAGCCTGGGTGAAAGGTTTAGGAGGCTTTCATCAAGGGGTAGGCCTGACGACCCCAAGGATTTGAATGACCTGTTAATTAGGGATTACAGGGAGTCCACCTTCGGCCTCACAGACCTGGTAAGCCTGGCCGACTACATAATAGTTAACGAGAATGTGGCGTTAAGCCAATTGAAGGAGCTCATAGTGCCGATTATAAGGGAGGTCTATGGAATCAACCTCCAGGGCCAAACCCAACGATGATTAAACATATTAAAGCCCAGCCAAATTGCGAAACGTGTCGTTGGGAAGTATTGAGGTTGAGGTCTATGCGGAGCTTAGGCCTACGGAGAATGAGTATAAGGTTAAGAGGGCGGTATTAAACATTGTGGATTTACCTGAGGTTAAGGTTATTGAGGTTGAGGGCACAAGGTACGTCTACGGTAGGGCCACAGGGCTTTCGGCATTGGGCAAGTTTAAGGAGCTCATCAACAGGGAGGGTATTGGGGACACAGCCAGGGACCTATTCATGAGGAGCATAACTGGGGATACTATAGTGATTAATGTTAATAAGCAGGCAGCCTACGTAGGCGTCCTCTCGTTTGCAATGGGTGAGGTTGAAAGCCCCCTAGGGCCCATAACAATTAAGATTAAGTCGCCTAACCCCGAGCAGGTGGTTAATTGGCTAACATCCTAGATCCTAACCTCAATACCAGCCTCAGATATGTAGGCCTTGAGGATCGGTATCTTTATAATATCCATGTGGAATACGCTCGCTGCAAGGGCGGCGTCCGCATACCTTAAGACCTCTACGAAGTGCCTAACCTCACCTGCACCCCCACTGGCTATTACAGGTATGTTAACGGCCTCTGAAAGCCTCCTATATAATTCAACATCGTACCCCTGCCTAGTTCCATCGGCATCAATGCTCGTTACCAATAGTTCACCTGCACCAAGCCCTTCAACAGCCTTAGCCCACTCTAAGGCATCAATACCTGCGTTAACCCTACCGCCCTCAATATAGACTAGCCACCTAGGACCATGCCTCTTAACATCTATAGCCACAACCACGGACTGCGACCCATACTCCCTGGCGAGCTCCTCAACAATCTTAGGATTCCTGACGGCCGCCGTATTTACGCTGACCTTATCTGCACCTGCCTTAAACGCCTTATCGGCATCCTCAATGCTCCTAATGCCCCCACCAACACCCAGCGGTATGTTGACAACCCCTGCAACCTCCCTGACGGTCCTGAGGAAGAGGGGCCTCCTCTGGACCGTGGCGGTTATGTCTAGGAGGAATAGTTCATCAGCCCCCTCCTCCTCATACCTTGAGGCCAATTCGACGGGATTACCCACAATCCTCAGCCCCTGGAAGTTAACGCCCTTAACCACAACATCTGCGTCAACATCCATGCACGGTATTATGCGCCTAACAACCCCAACAGGCCTCATGCTAACCACCCAAGGTGCCCTTCAGGCTCATTAATGTTTCCGAGGGTTTAAGCGCCTGCCTAATTGAGAGGCCCAGGGCCTTGAAGGCTGCCTCGGCCTTATGGTGGTCGTCAATGCCGTGGAGGATTATGATGTGTATTGTTGACTTGGAGTATGTTGCGAAGGTCCTTATGAAGTGGGGTATTAGGGTTGTTGACATGTCCCCAACCTTATCATGCCTAAAACTCCCCCTAAACCTCCAGTAAACCCTCCCCCCAAGGTCTATTGAGGCCAATGCCAGCGAATCATCCATAGGGACTAATGCCCAGCCAAACCTGGCTATACTGCCCCTATCCCCAATGGCCTTATCTAAGGCTTGCCCAAGCACTATGGCGACATCCTCAACCACGTGGTGTTCATCAAAACCCCTCAGGTCCTCGGCATATACGCTGCCTGAGGCGCCCATGTAGAATATCAGCGTCTCAACCATGTGGTTCAGGAACTTTACAGGCGTAGACACGGTTAATGGGCCTGGCTCCAGGTTCAACTCAACCTTAACCCTAGTCTCCTTAGTAGCCCTTTCAACGGCCGCAGACCTAGCCATTGCAATCAACCCTCCTGACGTATATCAAATACCCAACTATTACGCCGTCAAACCCCATGCCCCAAAGATACCTAACCTGGCTGCAGTCAGAGACTCCTCCAGCGTAGTATGCTTCACTGCCCCTGGCCTTAAGCATGTTGACTAGTTCGCGGCTTGCCCTAGGCCCCCCACCAGTCCCCTCAACGTCAACTGCGGTGTATACTATTGCCTTAACCTTAGGTAGATCCATTAGGGCATCCTCAACCCTTTTAACGAGACTCCTCCACCCCCTCGATACAACGTAGCCGTTTAACACGTCTAGCGATACGGCAACCTTATCCCACCCAAGCTCATTTATGAAGTGTTCAATTGTTTTAGGCTCCTCAACAGCCAATGTACCTAACACAACTCTGTCGCAGTATTTAAGCACCCTGGATGCGTCACCTATGGACCTTATACCCCCACCAACCTGGCACCTACCCCCTAGTTCACGGCCTATTAGGGCTATTGAATCCAGGTTAACTACCCTGCCCTGCTCAGCGCCGTCCAGGTCAACCACATGTACGTAGCTGTAGCCTTTAACTATGCTTAATGCCTCACCGACGCTGAGTTTAACAAGTTCACTCCCCCTAACACCCCTAACCCTCTTGACGGCGTATCCGTTGCTTAAATCTATTGAGGGTATTATCAGCTTCACGGTATCACCTTCTCAATGTCTAGGACTAGGATATCCTTTGCCCCCGCCCTCTTAAGCCTAGTTAATAGGGTTGGTAGGGATTCCTCAGGGACTACCGATATGACTTCTTTAAACGGCTTACCGGCTATGTCGGCTACTGTTGGCCCCTCCATAGCCGGCATTATCGACAGCACCTCACCCAGCTTACCCTCAGGGACGTTTATGAGCACGAGCTTCCTACCCTTTGAGGCTAACGCACCCCTAATCATCAATACTGCGCTTTCGACAACATCACCACACCTCACTCCATTAACCGGCGAGATTAAAACCGCCTCAGACTCCATCAAAACCCCTATTGGCTTCAACCCATGTAGCCTGAGCGTCGTCCCGGTGGACATGACGTCGACTATGGCGTCCGCAACGCCGAGCAGCGGCATCACCTCGGCGCTTCCCGAAATCTTAACTATCCTCACGGGCTTACCCAGCTTATCGAAGTACTCCCTAGTTATGTTAACGTACTTTGTGGCCACCCTAGCCCCATCAGGCAGCTCATCCACAGAGCCTATCCCTGACCCGGCAGCCACCGCCAATACGAGCCTTCCCCTACCGAAGCCCAGCCTCTCAATAACCTTGACTGAGGCCTTGGATTCATATACGTAGTCTAGCCCTGTTATGCCCAGTGAAACGGACCCCGACTCAACTATGCTTGGTATGTCCTCAGGCCTAACCCTGATTATCGATAATCCCTGCCAATTCGTCTGAACCACAAGGGCCCTATCGTCATAGACCTGGAGCCTTAACCCAGCGTTATTGAGGAGCTCTAATGTAGGCGCCACTAGCCTACCCTTAGACGGTATCGCCATTAGGCATGTTCCAGCCCATCCATAGGCCCCCAGGCCGCTGGGCTATATAAATATTGCCCAATATACCGAGGCTATATAGCTTTAAGGGCCTCTGAAAGCGCGTCAATAAGCCTATCAGCAATAGGCCTTGGAGGGACCGTAGCCCTGAGGCAATCCTCGCAGAGCACCTTACCCTCAAGGTTCCTTAACACAAACCCCCTCTCAACAAGGGCCTTATGCACTAAGCCAGGCTTTGGGGCGTGGAACGTTATGAAGTTGGCCCTGGATGGGAGGGGGCTTAAATCCAATTCGCCAAGCCTCCTGAACAACCACTCCCTAACCTCAACCATCTTGGCCACACTCTCGTCAACGTAGTGTTTAAGTTCAAGGGCCTTAGACACCATGGCTATTGAGGGGTATGGTATATTGTGCGGCAGTGAAACCCTCTTAAGGGCATTTATGACGGCTGGCGAGGAGACTACGTAGCCAACCCTGAGGCCTGCAAGGCCCCAGGCCTTAGAGAAGGTCCTTAATACTGCCACATTTTCATAATGCCTAGTTAAGCCTATTGAGGTTACGCCGGCGAATTCGGCATAGGCCTCGTCTATGATGACTAAGGCATCAACCCTCGAAACCACCTCCTCAATAACGCCCCCTTCAAAGACATTCCCTGTTGGGTTATTGGGATTACATATGTATATCACGTCGCTGCCTCTACCAGCCTTAACAACGTCGTCGGGGTCTAGGCTGAAGTCACCCCTCCTTAAAAGGACCTGCCTAACCCTAAGCCTAAGCGCCCCAGCTATTGCGCTGGGCATTGAATATGTCGGCTCAACGATGGTGACCTCCCTTGAGCCGTGTAGTGAAAGTATTGTAAGCAGTAGGAGCGCCTCATCACCCCCCAGTGTTGAGAATACTGAATTTTCGTCAACGCCCAGGAACTTAGCCAACCTAATGTTGAAGCCATCATTGAGGGGCTCCGTATAGTACCTGACTAGGTCTGGGTCGAGGGCCACTTTAAGCACCTCCTCGTAATATGCCCTTGGTAGGAATAGGTTTTCGTTGAAATGCAGCCTATATACATTATAGCCTACGTTAGGCTCCTCGTAAAAATCTATATTCAATACACTCCTCCAGGACATCTAAAGGGGCCTTTTAGGGGCCTTAATATGTATTGGTGCCTCAACCAGGCTTCAACGCCTCGTAAACCAGCTTAACCATTAGCCTACCAAGCCTTGTTGAAGGCCCCGAATACTGCTCATAGGGCCCTACGCATGGACAGACCACCGCATAGGCGTCTGAGACGGTGCCCATTATGCCGTAGTATTTGGCTAATGCGGAGGCCTTAGCCTCTATAAGCATCCTTAAGGCATCTAGCAGCGTTTGGCCTCCAACATTGGCATACACTATAGATAGTATATTTACGGTGCCTGCCCTATGGCTACCATCATCAACCTTAATTACCCCATCCTCTATAACGTAGCCGTATGAGAGGCCTACGGTTGCATAAATGCTGATGCTTAATTCGCCATCACTACCCTTAATAGCCTTTAAACTCTTTGACGGCTCTAGGGCCGTTAAAAATACTAGTGCCTCCTCCTTATTCACGTTGAAGTTCCTTAAGGCCTCATAGGCCTCATCGTATGGGTCTGTGAAGTACCTCGACACATGGTGCATTATAACGTACCTTAAACCACACCTGTATCCACCATCTATTGTTGTTGAGAAGCCGCATGATTGCGCAGGGAGCTTTACCACTACGTCACTTCCCTTAACAACAACATCCTCCATGGGTTGGAAAAATACCCAAGGCTAATAAGCCTTGGGTATTAGGGATGATTTTGAGGACCTTTTAAGGACTGGGACAAGTTTATTGACGACGGCAGGCGGCACTTTATAGACCATCCTGGCGATCTCGTTTATAAGCCTGTTGGAGGGTGCGCACTTCTCTAGGCCAAGCCTAACGCAGTAGGCGTATTTCTCAATCCTAACCTCGTTGGGGTTCTTAAACATCCCTAAGGCTATTGCCTCAGCTATCTTGGTGGCTATGTAGAATTTCACGTAGTTTATGAGCCTCTCCCTCAATGGTTCAAATACGTCGTAGAGGACCTTGTATGTTAACGCTATGTCGCCCTCAGGTATGTAGCCGAGTACAGCCCCCGTATACACTAGCCTAAATACCCTAAACACCTTCTCCTCGAGGGTTTCCCCAAGCAGGTTACCTTCATCTATAATGTTCCTTAACCTAACCTTATCCCCCTCCCCTGAGAACGACTTTATAACCCCGTATGCTTCATCTGAGTGGACCTCCACGTTGAATAGGTTGCCGTAGCTCTTCTCCACATCGGCCTTGGTAACAATGCCCATTCCATATACGCCGACCATATATACCGTGGCCAGCTCCTTATCGAATATGTTTATCTTACTCAACCCCCTGAATGGCTCAATATTCCTCTCACCATAGGCCTTAACCAGCATTTCAACTAGCTCGCCCCTTGATGAAACCTCCCCCCTCAATATCTTATCCCACAGCTCTACCGCAACATTAACCCTATCTTTATACAAGTCCCTTGCCTCAACCATAGTTAGCCTCTCCCCTTAGCCTGTGGGCCTAGGTAAGGTGTGTTAATAAAGTTTTGCCTATTAGTTAAGCTTAAAAAACAGTAGGCTATATAGCGTCGGTGAACCCTTATTGAAGGGACGAGTAGGGTCTGTATAGTTGGTGCGAGTGGGGTTACTGGCGGTGAGCTACTTAGAATACTCCTCAACCACCCGGGCGTTGAGGTTGTCTGCGCAACCTCAAGGAGGTTTAAAGGCGAGTTCATATATAGGATACACCCCAACCTCAGGGGTTTCACAAACCTGAGGTTTGTTGAACCAACCATCGACAATATCTTGAAGTCTGAGGCCGATTCAGTATTTTTAGCACTACCCCATGGGGAGTCTGTTAAATGGGTTCCTGAGCTCATCAAATACGACTTAACTATAGTTGACTTAAGCGCCGACTTTAGGCTTAAGGACCCTGAGGCCTACGTGAATTGGTATCACTGGCCTCAGCCACACCCATACCCAGACCTATTGAAGAGGTTCGTATATGGCCTTCCTGAGCTACATAGGGATGAGCTAAGGGGGGCTAGGCTCATTGCGGTACCTGGATGCATGGCGACGGCATCTATAATCGCCCTGGCGCCCCTGGTTAAGGCAAATGTAGTGGATGTAGGCTTCATGGTCGTCGACGCCAAGATCGGCAGCAGCGGGGCTGGCGCAGAGGGCACGGTCATGGATTACCACTGGCATAGGACGCATGTGGTTAGGCCATATCAACCTGTTGGCCATAGGCACACGGCGGAGATTGAACAGGAATTATCCAGGCTGGCCGGTAGGCAAGTCTACGTAGCCTTCACCCCCCATGCAGTCGACATGGTGAGGGGCATATTGGTCACAGGGCATGTTAAGGCCGTAGCCAAGCTGTCTGAACCGGACCTATGGAGAATATACAGGGGCATGTATGGGAATGAGAAGTTTATAAGGATTGTTAAGGATAAGGCTGGCCTAGCCCACTACCCAAGCACAAAGTATGTGTTAGGCACAAACATAATTGACGTGGGCTTCGAATTAGACGACAGGATAGGCAGGGTTGTTGCGTTCGCAGCAATAGATAACCTGGTTAGGGGCGCCTCAGGTCAGGCGGTCCAGGCATTCAACATTGCGAAGGGGTTCAATGAGGATGATGGGCTTAGGCAAATACCAATATACCCAATATAGGTGGCCGCCATGATTATAGTTAAGGTCGGCGGCTCAGTAATATGTAGTGGAGGGCTAGATAAAGTCGTAGGCGACGTTGAGCCAGGCATGGTCCTTATACACGGTGGCGGATGCCTAGTCAACGAGGTTATGGGTAAGATGGGTATTAAGCCGATAATACTAAGGCACCCCAATGGATACACCAGCAGGTATACTGATGAGGAGGCTTTAAAGGCCTACGTAATGACGATGATGTACATCAATAAGGTTATCGTATCCAAGCTAAACGCCAGGGGTTTGAGAGCCATAGGGCTTAGTGGGGCTGACTTAACGCTGTTTAAGGCTAGGAGGAAGGGGAAGGTGCTGATAATTGATGATAGGGGCAGGGAGAGGGTTATTGACGCAGGCTTCAGCGGCAGGGTTGAGGGGGTTGATGTGGAGGGGTTAAACATGGTTCTTAAGATGTCTGATGTGGTTGTCCTAAGCCCAATAGTCCAATCACCCCAGGGCGAACTACTCAACATTGATGGAGATCAAATGGTTGAAGCACTCTCACTAACCCTAAAGCCAAGCAACGTAGTAATACTAACTAATGTAGATGGAGTATTGGTTAACGGTAAACCTGTAGCTAAGGTTAATGGAGTAAACCTAAGTGAAGTACTACCCCACGCCGTTGGGGGTATGAGGAGGAAGCTTGAGGTAGCCGTTAAGCTGGCTAAGGCCGGGATAAGGGTAGTTATAGCGAATGGTGTCAGGGATAAGCCAATACGAGCAGCCCTCAACGGCCTTGGAACAGTCGTAGAGCCCTAAGATAACGCATACATAGTGTAAAGGCAAACGTTTTTAAGCTACCTGGCTCTATAAATAATTTTATAAAAGTAAAGTTTATAAAGGGGTAGGGAAAGAGGTAACCATGGCTAAGGTAAATAAAGTCACGTGTAAGGTGTGTGGGACTGAGTTTGAGGTGCCTGAGGACGTTATGGATGGCGAATTAGTCAGCTGCCCAACATGCGGTACGAAATACATTGTGAGGATAAGTAATGGCTTGATAAGTTTAGAGGAGTTTAAGGGTGATGTTGAGGATTACGGAGAGTAGGTGGTTCCTATTGAAGTACACATACTCTACGACTTAGCGAGGCTTGAGGAGAAGTGGCTTATAGGCGAGTTTCAATCCCTAGGCGCCTCAGTTAAGGCTATTAGGCCAAGCTACATTGAGGTTAATGGGGCTTCAATAAATGCAGTCGGCGTAGTTAGAGTTGCCTCCAGGCATAAGGTCCTCCCATTAGCATACCTCTACGATGAGGTTGGGTTGGGTTCAGTCAACAGCTTCAGGAGCCTACTGATAACCCACGATAAATTCACAACACTAGTCACCCTGGCTAAGGCCGGGGTCAAGATACCCTACACGCTCCTGGTGCTTGAACAGGGGGCCCTTAAGGTTAAACCCCCTGTAATCGTTAAGCCAACAGATGGCTCATGGGGTAGGTTGGTTGCGTTGGCTAAGACTCAGCGGGAGGTTGACGTACTTTTAAGGCATAGCAGCGGTAACATGCTTGTACAGGAATACGTCAATAAGCCTAATAGGGATATTAGAGTTACCGTGGTTGAGGATAGGGTCGTGGCCGCTATTTACAGGTATAGTGAGGATTGGAGGACAAACACCGCCAGGGGCGGCTTAGCCGTCAGGGCTGAGGTAGATCCTGAGCTTGAGGATATTTCAGTTAAGGCCGCCTCAGCCACAGGGGTTCTCTACGCAGGGGTTGATGTTGTTGAATCTGAGGAGGGGTACATGGTCCTTGAGGTTAATGGAGTCCCCGAGTTCAAAAATGTACAGAGGGTGACGGGGGTTAATATAGCTAGGGAGGTTGCTGAGGCTGTTGTCAGGGCCTTTAAGACTTAGCAAGTTTTAGGACTGCTTCAGCCAGTTTAAAAGCAATATTAATCCCCGTCACCCTGGTTAATGCCTTAAACTCGGGTATCCCATTAACCTCACTGACTGCGTAATCCCCATTGTTAACCAATATGTCGACGCCTGCATAGAATGCGCCTAATGCCTCAGCAGCCTTAATGGCTATTTCAGAGACTTCACTATCGATGGCTACGCCCTTGGCTAAGCCACCCCTGGCAACATTACTCCTCCACTCGCCAGCCTCAGGTATCCTAACCATGGATGCTGCAACCTGCCCATCAATCACAAAGACCCTGATGTCCTTACCATCCCCAAACCTCTCCTGTATTAGGAGGGGCATGTGCTGCTGTGCATGTTTTAAAATTAGCCTTGCATCATTCTGCCCCGCTAAGGCAACCAACCTACCCCATGAGCCTGAAACCGGCTTAATAATGCTTAACCCACTGTCGCCTAAATTGTCTATGCTTACGGAGTCGCTGAAGACTATCCGGCTCCTAGGTATGGGCACCCCCCTACTCCTCAGTATGGCTAGTGAAATTGCCTTATTCCACGTCTTTGAGAGGGTGTCGTAGCTGTTTATGGAGACGGCCCCTGAGGCCTCTACGACGCCTGATATTGTTATTGCATTCCTGTGGCTCATATTTCTAACTAGGTATACGCCCTCGTAGTCCTTAATGTCCATTAACCTGGTTGACGGCATCATGTTTACCCTAACGCCCATTTCATCGAAGGCCTTAACAAGCATTAACTCCTCATCCCTCAGGTAGTCATAGGATATTGTTATCATCAACCTCGCCCTCCCAAGCCTTAACGCTTAGGGAACCCCCATCCTTAAGCCATTTTAGGGCCTTGGCCAACTCTAGGCCGAGGGTTGAGTCTAGTATGAGGGGTGTTGCTGTGTCTGCCGCGATTCTGCGCGTCTGATAATCCTTACCAGGGGTGTCGCCGCCTGTAATCAGTATGTCTACCAGGCCCTGCTTAACCAGCTCCCTAGCCCTTTCACCATCATCAAGGACCTCTAGGCCAACACCCCTTAAAATCCCCTTAACCTCCTCAATATTCTTAACGTGGTCGGCATCATATGTGTATACCAGGGCCCTTGAATTAGGTATCTTCGACGGAGTCGTCGATAGCCAGGCCTTGAGCAGCGCCTCACTTAGCGATGATCCGCTTGAGGCGACCTCACCCGTACTATACATGACTGGGCCTAGCCTTGGGTAAGCCCCCCTAACCCTACTCCAGGAGAATTGGGCAGCCTTAACCCACCACTCCCTAGCCCAAAGAATCCTGTACCCATCTATGCCGAGGCCCTTCAGTGAGGCTTTTAGTGAAAGCCTCATCAGGTTTACGCCCGTTGCCTTACTGCTGAAGGGCATTGACCTACTGGCCCTCACGTTAGCCTCTATCACGTAGACCTTGTCTTTGACGATGAACTGGACGTTGAATGGGCCCACCACAGGTAGCGCTGCTGCTATTTCATGGGCTTCAGAAACCATTTTATCGACCTGGGCCCCATCAAGCTTAAAGTATTGGCCCCTCGGAGGTATTACCATTGTGCTATCGCCCGAGTGGACGCCCGGGGGTTCTACGTGGATTAGGGGTATTCCTATGGTTCCCTTACCATCACTGACACCGTCAACCTCAGCCTCCACCCCACCCTTAATAAATTTTGACACCAATACAGGGTGCTCTGGGCTTATCCTAGCAGCCCTATTAATGTAGTTGACCAGTTCGCCCCTATCCCTGGCTACGCCCATGTATGTTCCACCTAGGACGTAGCTGGGCCTAACTATGACTGGGTAGTCCAGCCACCTCTCAACGAGGTTTATCAACTCCTCCATCGTTGACGCATAGGCCCACGGCGGCTGGGGTATGTTCAGCTCCTCAAGTAGCTTAGAGAACTTAACCCTATCCTCAGCCTTATCAACTGCATTAGGCTGGGTCCCCAGTATCTTCGAGTCCCCAACCCATAACCTAGCCTTACTGTAGAGCCTCTGCCCGATCTGGCCCCCGGCCCACAGGACTATTATCTTGGGGTTCTCCTTAGAAACAATGTTCCTTAAAGCGTCCGGGGTTAGCTCCTCGAAGAATAGTTTGTCTGCGAAATCCCAATCGGTACTGACCGTCTCTGGATTATAGTTGACTACGCCAACCCTATAGCCCATGTTCCTAAGTCCAAGCACTGTGTTGACGACTGCCCAGTCGAATTCGACGCTAACACCTATCCTGAATACGCCAGCCCCCAGGACTAACGCATCCACACCCCTACCGGTGTCGTCGTCCTTCAGCCCGCTTGTTAAATACAGGTAGTTTGTTGATGCAGGCCATTCGCCGGCGAGCGTATCTATCTGCTTGACGACGGACTCCCTTGGGGTTGGGTTTGAGCCTGTGGCCTTCTTAATCTGGTCCTCGCTGAAGCCTAATGCGTACAGCTCCTCTACAGGTATCTTAACGCCCCTCCTGAGGGCTTCATATATGTCTACGAGCTTCTTTATGGCGTTTAGGAAGAACCTATCAACCCCAGTCCACTCGTTTATCTGATCCACAGTGTACCCCTCCCTGAGCAGTACGGCTGCGTACAGGAACCAGTACGGCCTCCTACCCTTAACCTTCCTCAGGGCCTCATCGACCGAAGCCTCATCGTATATACGGCCCCCCACGAGGCCTGGCTCACCTATGTCAAGCATCCTCACGGCCTTCTGCCAAGCCTCCTCAAGGGTCCTCCCAATGCCCATCACCTCGCCTATGCTCATCATCTCGGGGCCTAGGGATTCATCAACGCCGAACCTATCGCTCTCCCACCTAGGTATCTTAACGACTATGTAGTCTAGGCTGGGTTCGAAGGCTGTTGTAGTCCTGCCAGTGACCTTGTTTAAAATCTCCCAAAGCCTATAGCCCAACGTGAGCTTAGCCGCTATGTAGGCTAGGGGGTATCCTGATGCCTTACTGGCCAGGGCACTTGACCTACTCATCCTTGGATTCGTCTCGATGACATACATGTCTGGCCCCTTTGGATTTATAGCGACCTGCACGTTGCATTCGCCGACTAGGTTTATTGCATTGGCTACGCCTATTGAAATTAGCCTAGCCCTCTGATACTCGTCGTTTGTCAGGGTTAGGCATGGGGCGACTACAGCGGAGTCGCCCGTATGGACCCCCATCGGGTCTATGTTCTCCATGCACACCACTGCGACGGAGTTGCCGTAGTAGTCCCTCATCACCTCGAACTCAATCTCCTTCCACCCGCCGATATACTTCTCAATCAGCACCTCCCTAATTTCACTCTGGGCCAGGGCCTTATACATGCGGTTGATGAGCTCATCCTCGCTGAACGCCGCGAAGGCCCCTGCGCCGCCTAGGTTGAAGGAGACCCTGGCCAATACGGGGTATCCTATCTTCCTGGCGCCCTCCACGGCCTCTTCAATGCTCCTAACGGTCACTGACGGTAGTACCGGTAGGTTAACCTTCCTCATCAGCTCCTTGAACAATTCCCTACTTAACGCGCTCCTAATCCCCTCTATGGGTGTTCCAAGGACCCTAACCCCATATTTCTTCAATATGCCTAGGTCGTTCAGGGCTATGCACGCCGACAGGGCCGTCTGGCCCCCGAAGCCGCAGGCTATGGCGTCCGGCCTCTCGGCCTCAATAACCTTCTCCAGGAATTGGGGCTTTATTGGCGTGAAGTAGACCTTGTCTGCGAATATGTTGCTCGTCTGGACCGTGGCTATGTTCGGGTTGACTAAAATTGTCCTAATCCCCTCCTCCCTATACGCCTTCAGGGCCTGTATACCTGAGTAGTCGAATTCCGCAGCCTCAGCTATCTTAATGGGCCCACTCCCTATAACCAGGACGCTCCTTACATCCACCCTCCCTCACCCTTAACCATTGAGATGAATTTGTCGAAGATCCAGTTGGTGTCCAGGGGCCCTGGCCTAGCCTCGGGGTGGAATTGCGTAGTCAATATTGGCAGCCTCTCGTGGTATAGGCCCTCAACAGTGCCGTCGTCAGGCTGTATTGCCCACACCCTCAGCCCAGTATCCCTGAGCGAATCCTTATCGACGGCGTAGCCGTGGTTGTGCGTGGTTATGTATACCTTGTTTCTAACGAGGTCTAGCACAGGCTTGTTTATCGCCCTATGCCCATACTTCATCTTATATATCCTAGCCCCCATCGACAGGGCTATGACCTGGTGGCCTAGGCATATGCCCAGCGCCGGTTTACGATCCCTGACGACCTCCTCGACGGCGTCGACGAGGTATGTCAATAGGTTGGGGTTGCCTGGCCCATTACTGAATAGTATTCCGTCGCAGTTATTTAAGGCATCCCTCCACATGGTGCATGGATACCTAACTACGCGGACGCCCCTGGCCAGCAGCGACTTAACTATACCCATTTTAACGCCGCAGTCTATGATGCCTATACATGGGTCCTCACCATCATACACTATGGGCTCCTTGGGCGAAACAAGCTTCGCATAATCTATTGCGTCATACCTGGGGGCCTCTTCAAGGAGCCTGAAGCCGTCCTGGGGCGTGTCGGCTATAGCCCCCATCATTACCCCATACTCCCTGAGCTTAACCACAAGGGCCCTCGTATCAACCCTGAAGATTCCAGGCACATCCTCGGACTTCAACCACTCGTCAAGGCTCATTTCAGACTTATAGTGGCTTGGCTGCGTTAAGTCATATATCACAACCCCGCTGACCTGTATATGGTCGCTCTCCCACTGGTCCCTGGAGGTTCCATAGTTACCTATTAGTGGGCTTGTGAAGGCCAGTATCTGCCCCCTGTAGGATGGGTCCGTTAAGGATTCTGGGTAGCCAACATTTGCTGTTGTGAAGAC